>JBAUAY010000410.1:0-1515 GCA_049676235.1 Streptosporangiaceae bacterium | reverse complement strand
CCCATATACGTACCCATGCTTACCAGTGTGAGTCGTCGCCAGTACCAGCGGAACACCAGGCCAAGAACGGCGCCGGCCAGCGCGCTCGCGCCGATGACGACGGCCGCGTGAGCGGCGGCCGGCCCGGTCGGCCGCAGCTGCGCGTAGGGCGGCCGGGAGAACCCGACCACGGTGAGCCAGCCGATGCCGGCCAGCAGGACCGACGCAACCGGCTCGGCGGCGAACGACACGGCCCCGGCGACCGCCGCGCAGGCGATCAGCACCCCGGTCGCGGGCAGGCGGCCATGCAGTGCGGCGGCCACGGTGCCCACGGCCAGGAACATGGCGAAGCCGACCGGCAGCGCGTAGGGCGCCGGTATCGCACGCTGTCCTAGACCGTGTCTCATCCCTTGCTATTTCAGCCGTGCTACCAGGCAATTTCAGCGGTCTTGACGGAACCTTAACGCCCAGCTCGGAAAGCTTGACGGGCCGCATACGGCGGCGGGCTGGCCGCGCGAATAGCGTCGGATGACATGATCAGCAACCGAGGGTGCGGGTCGGAGCGAGAAGCCTAGTGGCTGTGCGTAAGGCGGCCGGCTTGCTTGGCAACGGCCAGGGGACCGTACTACCGGAGACCTTCTGGTACACGGCGAAGCGCCGCCTGCTCGGCCCGCCGATGATCAACGCGCAGCTCCGGGAGCAGCGGCTGTCAAAATTTCTCGCGCTGGGCGTGCTGTCCCCCGACGGCATCTCCTCCTCGGCCTACGGCACCGAGGAAATCCTCATTGAGCTGATCCAGGTCTTCGGCATCACCGCGTTCGCCGTGCTGATGCCGGTGACCGGCGTGGTCCTATTCGTCATGCTGCTCGTGGTGCTCCTCTATCGCGAGGTCGTCGTCGTCTACACCCGGGCTGGCGGATCCTACGTGGTCGCCAGGGACAACTTCGGGCCGCGGATCGCGCAGGTCGCCGCGGTGGCGCTGCTGATCGACTATGTGGTCACCGTCGCGGTGCAGATCGCCGCGGGCACGGCGGCCGTCGCCTCGGCGTTCCCGGTCATCGGCCCGTACGTGACACCGATATCGATCGGCGTCATCCTGCTGATGTGTTTCGGCAACCTGCGCGGCATCCGGGAGGCGGGCAAGATCTTCGCGCTGCCCACCTACCTGTTCGCCGGGTCGGTCATCTTGATGATCGTGGTCGGGATCGTCCGCGAGGCGCTCGGCAACCTGCCGCAGCAGAACATCTACGCCCTCCACGGCCTTTACACGATCGGCCCTGGCGCCTCCAGCTTTACGAGCTTGGTGATCCTCTTCACGCTGCTGAAGTCGTTCGCCAACGGGGGCGCCTCGCTGACCGGCATCGAGGCGGTCTCCAACGCCGTCAGCGCGTTCAAGCCCCCCGAGGGCCTCAACGCCCGCCGGGTCCTGGTGATGGAGGGCCTGATTCTCGGCACGCTGGTGGCCGGCATCTCCTGGCTGGCGCACCTGACCCACGCCGCCCCCTACAAGCTCGGCTACCCGACCGTGATCTCGCA
>JBAUAY010000409.1:0-1661 GCA_049676235.1 Streptosporangiaceae bacterium | reverse complement strand
GGCCCGCTCGAGCAGGACCGCGGCGGGCTGGATCCGGTTCACCACGCCCCACTGGTGCATCTCGGCGGCCGGGTAGACGTCGCCGGTCATCACCAGCTCCGCCGCCCGGGCCACGCCGGCCCGGGCGACCAGCCGCTGCGTCCCGCCGCCGCCTGGGGTGAGGCCGACGGTCGCCTCAACCAGGCCGAACGTCGCGTCCTCGGCGGCCCACATCAGGTCGCAGCCCAGGCACAGCTCGAACCCGATGGTCAGGTTCAGGGCGTGCACCACCGCGATCGTGGGCACCGGCACCCGCTCCAGGGTCTGCACCAGCGCCAGGAAGCGGGCCATCAAGGCCGCGCCCTGGGACGGGCCGAGACCCTGGAACTCATGCACATCCACGCCGGCGCAGAACACCTGGCCCTCGGCCCGGAGCAGCACCGCGCGCACCGACATGTCGCGGGTGAGCGCGGTCACTTCGTCGAGGGCGGATTCCAGGTCGGCCGCGAGCTGGCCGTCGAACAGGTTGAGCGGGGGCGCCGAGATCACCAGCTCGGCCACATCGGCGGTCCGCCTCACGTACGCCTTGGGCATGTTCGGCCCCCCCTGTCCCGCTGAAACCGGCCGACGCGTCCGGGCCGGGTGGCGTGCACGCGGCCCGGGGCGGTGAAACCATGGCCGTTCGGCCCAATGACCTTGATCTTGTGACGCCCCGGGCAGGATCAGACGGTTAGCTTACGCCGGGTCCTCGTATTTGAAGGACAGCCGCAGCTTGGTGCGGAAGATGATCTCGCCGCCCTCCTCGATATTCAGGTCCTGTTCCACCACCTCAGCGACACGCAGGTCACGGAGCGACTTGCGCGCGGTGTTCACCGCGGTGACCGCGGCGTCCTCCCAGGACTGACTGCTCGTACCGATGACGTCGATGACTCTGTATACGCTCACGGCATCCTCCTTGATTTGCGACCTCGGGCCAGGATGTCATGCCCGCAGGCCGGTCACCTCTCACCTCGCGGACGACGATCGTCTTCATGATTTCCGACGTGCCGCCGTAAATCCATATCTCAGAAGGTGCGAGGTCGGGTTTGGCGCCTCGCCCGGGGGTAGTGCGAGGCGAGTTCGCCGCCCGGATGGGACGGGCGACAGGCCTTATGACGGGAGCCGGCTGCTTCCGTCCGGATCAGGAGGAAACAGATGACAGCGCGGCGCGTGCGGCGGGACGCAGCCGACCGTGGCATCGACCGGATGCTGCGCAACGTGGAGACCGGACGGTTTGAGCGCAGCCTCTCGGCGCTCACGGCGGCGGGCGCGCTCGTGACGGCGGCAGAAATCTACTTCGAGCACGACAGCGCCAGCTTCGGCAACAAGATGATGTGGCTGCCGGTGGCGCTCGGCCCGGTCGGCGCGGCGGCCGGCGTGGCCGGGTTCTTCAGTCACCGGATGGCGAAGACAGCACTGCCCGTCGCGTCGGCCGCGATCCTCGCGAACGGCCTGCAAGGCACCTACCTGCACGCGCGCGGCATCGGCCAGAAGCCGGGGGGCTGGCGGAACGCCAGGTACAACATGGAGATGGGGCCGCCGCTGCTGGCCCCGCTGCTGGTCACGATGGTCGGCGGCATGGGCCTGCTGGCCGCCGTCCTGCGGCGGGAGAAGTGACCGGCGTCGCGGGAGAACCTCGCGGC
>JBAUAY010000408.1:0-5478 GCA_049676235.1 Streptosporangiaceae bacterium | reverse complement strand
TCCCGCCGCCGCCGCTGCCGTTCGACCTGGAGGCCCTCGACCCGGCTAGCCCGGCGGTCAGGACCCTGACCGGGCCGGCGGTCCTCGCCGAGGAAGCCAACACGCCCGCCTGGCGGCGCGCGGACCTGGGCGCGGTGAACGGGCACGGGAACGCCCGGTCGGTGGCGCGGGTCATGTCGGTGGTCGCCCGCGGCGGCGAGGTCGACGGGGTGCGCCTGCTCCGCCCGGACACCATCGACCTGATCTTCCGCGAGCAGATCAACGGCATCGACCTGGTGCTCGGCATCCCGCTGCGGTTCGGCATTGGCTACGGGCTGCCCCAGCTCGACACCCTGCCGTGGATCCCGGACGAGACGATCTGCTTCTGGGGCGGCTGGGGCGGTTCCATGATCGTCATGGACGCGGGCCGCCGGATGACCATCTCCTACATGATGAACAAGATGGGGCCGGGCATCGTCGGCTCCGAGCGGAGCACCGAATACGGAAGGGTCATCTACGACGCCATCACCGGGTAGGAACGCGGGACGCGATCGGGACTGGGCCCGCCTTCCGGCGTAACCCAGTCCCGGCCGCTTCGGCTAGGAGGCCATCGAGGCTTCGGAGGCGAGCCGCGTGGGCTGCGCCTTGGCTTCCCGGACCGGCCTGATCACCATCACGGCGGTCACCGCGAGGATCCACACCAGCACGAGGACGACGCCGACCGGGCCGGTCGCGCCGGCCGGGCTATGGCTGATCGCCAGCTGGATGGGTTCGTTCACGATGTAGTAAAGGCCGACCACCGCGCCCAGCCAGATCAGCGGCCTGGGCAGGGTGTGCGGGCCCAACTGGAGCAGGCTCAGGGCCAGGATCGCCAGGCCGGCCACGAAACCGTCGACATAGGTCATAGAGGTGTTCAGGCTAAAGAGCGCCACGATGCCGCCGGTCGCCTGCTGCCTCCCGGCCGCGTCGGCCAGCGCGTAGTAGATGCCGGTCCCGATCCAGTCGATGGCCATCAGCGCCCCCACGGCGCTCACCACGATCGATGACAGCAGCCCGCGCCCCCGCGCCACGGCGAGCAGCGAGAGCATGAAGAGCGCGAACACGCTGGCGCTCAGGCCGCCGATGAAGCCCGTGACCGGGAAGCTCCCGGTGTGCTGAGTGACCCAGGCCAGGATCTGCGGCGTGGAGGTGCTGCTGCCGTAGGCCGGCCCGCCCAGGCTGCCTGGTGCCAGCGCGAGCACCACGTACACGGCGCCCGCGACCCCGGCCAGGCGGCCGAGCAGCGCCGGATGCCGGCTCTCCCATCTGCTTGTTTCCACAGTGTCCTCCTCATAAGCGTGAGTACGTTCCGTGCCGCCGACGCTACGGAGGCACCGGACGGGTGTCGTCCGTCCGGAGAGCGGTATCGCCTCGTCCGCAGGCAGTCCTCCTTACGGAGGATGACCCCGCGCGTGAGCGTGGTTATCGTGGTCCCATGGCCCGGGATCTGGGCAGACGCTTCCTTCCGGGCGCGCGGACGTGGGACCGGCACCAGGTGGTAGATGCGCTGGTCGCGGGCGTCGTCGGGGTGGCCGCCGAGGTTGAGGCGCTGGTCGAGGCGCACGGCCAGCCGGGACTGCTGGCGCAAGCCGCGCCGAGCGGATTCGTGTTGGGTGGCCTGCTGCTGTTCCGCCGCAAGCGGCCCTTGCTGGCCATGACGCTGTTCACGGTCGTGGCCATTGTCTCGACGACGGTGCAGACCCTGGTCCTCCCGGCTGGAGAGCGTTCGCCGACCCAGGTGGTGCCGATCTTCGCCATCCTGGTGCTGAGCTATTCGCTTGGCGCGTTCGGTTCCCGTCGCGATCTCTTCCTCGGACTTCCCCAGCCACTGGTCGCGGTGGTGGTCAACGACCTGCTCCAGCCGACAGGCAACCCGATTCCCGGCGCGGTCGCCTTCTTCGCCGTCTTCCTGGTCGGCGCGCCCGCGCTGGGCGGCCGGCTGATCCGCGGCCGCCAGCGGCTGCTCGAGGCTCTGGCCGAGCAGCGGCGGCAGCTCGACATCCAGCGTGCCCTGCAGACCCGTACGGCGCTGGCCACGGAGCGGCTGCGCCTAGCCGGGCGCCTGCATGAAGACCTGGTGGCCGGCCTGGATTCGCTGCGGACAGAGATCGATCTAGCCGAACGTGCGGGTGAAAACCTCGGGGCAGGTTCGGTCGCGGCGATCGAGACCCAGGCGCGTACCTTGCTCGCGCAAACCCGCAACGTCGTCGTGTCCCTCGCCTCCGAGTCGGCCGGCTCCGCGACCGCGGTCAGCAACTCGGCCCCCACGCCCGGCGCGGACCCCGTCGGCCCGGCCCCCACGCCCGGCGCGGACCCAGTCGGCCCGGCTCCCACGCCCGGCGTGGACCCCGTCGGCCAGCCCGTCACCACCAGGCACCGGACCGCCAGCAGCACCGCTATCACCTGGACGGCCCTCGCTGCGGCCGCCGTCTGCACCGGCCTGCTGCTCCAGGTACGCGCCAGGTCGGACGTCCACGTGCCGATGCCCGTCGCGCTGCTCGGCTGCCTCGTGATCGCGGCGCCGCTGGCTCTCGCCTGGACCCGGCCGCTGATCATGACGGTGGCGCTCTGGTCGGCAGCCGCCCTGTTCTCCGCGTTCGTCACCCCGATCGGCACCATGTTCGCCGCCATCAGCCTGGCGTTTCTGCCTCCGTTCATGGTCGCGTACTTCGGTAGCCGTCGCAGCGCGGTCGCCGGACTGGCGGCCTGCGGCCTGGGCGGCCTGCTGTGCTTCGGGGGATGGAACGGCTTCGTCAGGGGTTATACCTTCGTGTTGGTGCTCGCCGCCTGGATCGCCGGCCGCATGCTGTCGGCCCGCTCCCGCATGGTCGAGGAGCTGCGATCGAACAACGAGCTGCTCGCCGGGCAACGCGAGGCCAGCCTGCGTCAGGCCGTGGCGGAGGAACGGGCCAGGATCGCGCGTGACCTGCACGATTCCATCGGTCACCACCTGACGATCATCGCGCTGCAGGCCGGCGCGGCGCGCCGGATGTGGACGTCGGATCCGCCGAAGGCGAAGACCGCGCTGGCCACCGTCGCCCGGGTCGCGGCGCACGGGTCAGCCGAACTCCGGATAGGCTTTGACAGCGGCCTGCTGGCCGGCGATGCGCCGCTCGGCACGGCCCCTCTCACCGACATCACCGCGATGGTCGACAACGCGCGCGCGGCGGGTCTGCCGGTGAGCATGCACGTCGAAGGGAACCAGCCAGACCTGCCAGACGACATTGAACTGGCGCTGTTCCGCGTGCTGCAGGAGGCGCTGACCAACGTCCTGCGGCACGCTCCCGGAGCCGCCGCCGATGTCACCTTCCGCACCGCCGGGTCGCACGTGGAACTGGTGGTCGCGAACAGCGCCGGCGACCAGTCATCGACCTGGGTCGGCGGCGGCTCCCACGGTCAGCTCGGCATGCGGCAGCGGGCCGAGGAGTACGGGGGCCGACTCGATTACGGACACCGGCCCGACGGCGGCTTCGAAGTGCGAGCCTGGTTCCCGTGGCCGGAGAAAACATGATCAAGATCGCGATCGCTGACGACCAGGAGCTAGTCCGCAGCGGGATCCGGATGATCCTGGAAGGCGAACCCGACATGCAGGTGGTCGGCGAGGCCACCGACGGCCAGCAGGCCTTCGACCTGGTTCAACAGGTCCGGGTAGACGTGCTTCTGATGGATGTCCGGATGCCGGGGGAGGACGGCATCTCAGCCACCCGGCGCATCCTGGCCCAGCCGGTCTCGGCCCGGGTTCTCATGCTCACCACCTTCGACCTGGACGAATACGTCTACGATGCGCTGCGCGCCGGTGCCAGCGGCTTCCTGCTCAAGGACATGCCGGGGGAGGAGATCGTGATCGCCGTGCGGCAGGCGGCCAGAGGATCCGACTGCCTGCTGGCACCCTCGGTTACCCGCCGCCTGATCCAGCGGTTCGGTGCCAGCCGGCCGGTCGCGCCCTCATCGGCCGCCGCGCTCAGCACGTTGACCCGTCGCGAGATAGACGTTCTTCGCGACGTAGCGCGCGGAATGTCCAACGCCGAAATAGCCGCCGACCTTTTCATCGCCGAGACCACCGTCAAGACGCACGTCGCCCGCCTGCTGATGAAGCTCGGCTTGCGGGACCGGGTCCAAGTCGCTGTCTTCGCCTACGAGTCTGGGCTGATCACCACCACCGCGCCGCCCATCACGCCAACCTGACCGCGACCGGTCAGCCCGGATCAGGCCTCGATAGCAGTACCTTCGACGCCTGGTCCTTCGACACCTGAGCCCTCGACAGCTGAGCTCTCGACGCCTGAGCTTTCGACGCCCGGGTCGGCGACGATGACCGGGATACAGGGGGCCACGGCCGCGGTCAGGGCGGTCAGCCGTTCGCGGTCGAGCCGCCAGGCGACGACCTGCCGGGTAGCCCCCTCGTCCAGGCCGGGGACCGGGCAGCGGCGGGCGGGCCGGTTGCCGTGGGGCAGCCGCGGAGCACCAGGGCGGCGCTGGATTCCGATGCACTGCCGGTCGCCTAGCTCGCGTGATTTAGGTCCGGAGTACAGGACGATCCTTTCCACGTCGGACCAGGGGATGAACACCGGCGAGCTGTCACGGCCCGGCCAGCTCAGCGGTGCAGCGCCGAGCGTGATGCCCAGCGGGTCGGCCCGGAAGGCGATCCTGCGGGCGGCCGCCGCGGCCAGGCAGGGCACGGTGACGGTCACGAAGGCCAGCACCGACAAGGCTAGCCCGGTCGCGTACGAGCTATGCAGGGCGATGCCCATCATGGTCAGGCTGAGGGCCAGGCTCGCGGCTATCGCCCCGGTCAGCCGGTACCGCTCTTCATAAAGGCCCGGATCTAGCATCACTCTACGATGTTCTCCCAGCCCGGGCGGCTTGCGCTAGGGGTGGAGCAGTTCGGTCAGCGCGGCCAGCACGTCCCGCACCGCACCGGGCCCGGTGATCTCCGGGTCGCCGAGCGCCAGCGGGATGCCCATCCCGTCGACCAGGGCGATGGCCAGCACCGCGACCTTCTCCGGCTGGACCGAGCCGAACCTGCCCTGCTCGACGCCGCGCCGGACCGCGTCCGCCACCAGCCGCCGCCAGGCGTCGTAATCACGCAGGATGTCAGCCCGCATCTCAGGGTCGCGGATGCCGAAGTGCCAGGACTCGATCCACAAGCGCCCCGACCCGAATGCCTCCGGTGCCTCCGGCTGGTACCCGGTGAGCGCCCGGGAGATGATCCGCTCGAGCTGTTCCCAGGGGTCGGGCAGGGCGGTGATCTCCGCCTCCAGCGCAGCGATCTCCGTGCCCGAGGCGTGCCGGAAGGCCGCCACCAGCAGGTCCTCGCGCGAGCCGAAGTAGTACTGCAGGGTGCTCACCGGAACGCCGCTTTCGGCGGCCACGTCGGCGAAGCGGGTGGCGTCCGCGCCGCGGTCCGCGATGACCCGGCACGCGGCCTCGAGCACCGCGGTCTTCCGGCGCCCGGCCCGGCGG
>JBAUAY010000407.1:0-15170 GCA_049676235.1 Streptosporangiaceae bacterium | reverse complement strand
CGCTGCCATCGTGCGCACGTCACGAACCGCCGCTCAGCGTTGTGCCCGCACCACGATGCCCGGGCCTCACGGGCGTCCTTACGCTGCGGTCACGACAGCTCGGAAGGATGCGCCTCATGACACGACTGATAAACATCGACAACGGCGGCACGCTGACTGACTTCTGCCTTGTCGATGGCGACGAGGTGCGCTACACCAAGACCCTGACCACGCCCTATGACCTGAGCCGGTGCCTGTTCGACGGCCTCACCAAGGTCTCCGAGCTGGCGTACGGGGAACCGCGGCTCGCGGCTCTGCTGCAGTCCACGGACTGCATCAGGTATTCCACCACCCAGGGCACTAACGCTCTCGTGCAGCGGGCCGGACCGCAGCTGGGCCTGCTGGTCACCGATCCGACGCTGATCGAGGGCCTGGCGGCCACCCAGGCCCAGGAGGATCTGCTGGCGGCACTGGTCGGCGATCGGTGGGGCCAGATCAGCCTCGACGCCGACGACGAGGCGCTGGGCCGCGAACTGCTCGCGCGGGTCAACGACCTGTCCGCGCGCGGGGCCAGGCGCCTGGTCATCGCGGTGAGCGGCGCGGACGGTTCGGAGGACGAGGCCCGGGTGAAGGGCCTGCTGCTGCGGCTCTACCCCCGTCATCTGCTCGGCGCGGTCCCGCTGCTGTTCTCCTGGGAACTCGTCGCCGACCCCGACGACATCCGCCGGACCTGGTCGGGTCTGCTCAACGCGTTCCTGCATCCCGCGATGGAGCGCTTCTTGTTCAACGCCGACCGGCGGCTGCGAGACGCCCGGGCCCGCCAGCCGCTGCGGATTTTCCGCAACGACGGCGCTTCGTCCCGCGTGTCGAAGTCCGCGGCGCTCAAGACGTACAGCTCCGGGCCGCGAGGCGGGCTGGAGGGCACCCGTGCCCTGGCGGCCCATTATGGCCTGCGCCATCTGGTCATGCTCGACGTCGGCGGCACGACCACCGACATCGGCGTGGTCAGCCACGGTGCTATCCACGTCGACCGGCGCGGGGCGATCGAGCATGCGCCGAGCTCGCTGGAACTGGCCGCCATCACCAGCTACGGCGTCGGCGGCAGCTCGGTCTTCCGGGTCATCGACGGCACCCTCCGGGTGGGCCCGGACAGCGTGGGCGCCGCGCCGGGGCCGGCTTGCTTCGGGCTCGGCGGCGACCAGCCGACGATCACCGATGTGCTGCTGCTGGCGGGCCTGCTCGACCCCGCGACCTATCTCGGCGGCACGCTGCCCCTGTACCCCGACCGGAGCGTGAAGGTGATTGAGGACAAGATCGCCGCACCGCTGGGCATCCCGCTCGATGGCGCGCTGCGGCAGATGGAGGAGGCCCACGCCGAGGCGATCGCTCGCGCCCTGGCCGACGCCACCACCGTCACGGGCGACACCGTGCTGGCCGCGTTCGGCGGCGCCGGACCGATGACCGTCTGCGGGGCCGCCCGCCGGGCCGGGGCCCGGCACGTATTGATCCCCCGAACGGCCGCGGTGTTCAGCGCCTTCGGCATCGGGTTCTCCGACCTCGGCCAGCGCTACGAGCAGCCGCTTGCGGCGGTGGACTACGCGACGATCTCCGATGTTGCCGACCAGTTGCTCGCGCTCGGGGCCAGGGACATGTTCGCCGAGGGCGTCGACGCGAGCGCGTGCACTCCGCGATTCAGGCTGACAGTCGAGCACGAGGACTCCGAACGGGTCATCGAGCTCGACGACCTGCACGATGCCACCACCCACCTGACCCCAGGCGACCGGGCCAGTCTGGAGCTGGTGCTGCTGGCGCCGCTCCCGCACGTCACGCTGGGCGAGGGCGGTGACATCGGGGCATCCCCGGCGAAGGCTGAAGGGACGCGGCTGCTACGCGATGGCCGCGGCGCACAGGCGGAGACGCCCGTGTACGCACTGGCGAACCAGCCGCCGGGCGCGCGCGGGTCCGGGTCGGCCGTGATCGAGGGCCCGTTCTTCACCATGCGGGTCCCCGAAGGCTGGCAGTTCGACACCACCGCCGCGGGTGACCTGCGGCTGACCGACAGGGGACAGCGATGAACACGCCGATGCGCATCCCGATGACCGAGTACCTCGAGATCGAGCTGGAAACTGAGCGGTGGCGGTGCCGGCGGTGCGCGCACGACCTCGGCCCGGCGCGCGGGAACTACAAGGAAGGCACTGTCGTCTACGACCGTGATCCGACCGAGATCCACCGCCCGTTGATCGACCCCGGGCGCTACGAGTTCACCTTCGCGCCCGACCCGGCGTGGTGCCGGATCCTCGAGTTCTACTGCCCGGGTTGCGGTACCCAGATCGAGGCCGAGTATCTGCCGCCCGGCCATCCGCCGACCTATGACATGCAGATCGACGTCGACGCGCTCAAGGCCCAGTGGGCCGCGCGCCCGGCCGGCACGGTCATCCCGCTCGGCCGGGACGTCCCCGTCGAACCGCTGCGAGTGGACGAGAGGAACCCGGCGTGAAACGGATATCGGTCGACATCGGCGGCACGTTCACCGATTGCTTCGTGGCTTGGGACGGCCGCTACATCCAGGCTAAGGCTCTGACCACGCACCACAACCTGTCCCAGGGCTTCAACGAGGCGCTGGATCATGCCTGCACCACTCTGAGCTTGCGGCGGGACGACGTGCTGCGGGAGGTCGACTCGGTTCGCTACGCCACCACCCTGGGCACGAACGCGCTCATCGAGCGCCGGGGACCGCAGGTCGGCGTCGTCGTGACCGCCGGGTTCGAGGCGACCATCCCGCTGTCCCGCGGCCGCGGCTACGGGGAAGGCCTGGACGAGCTGGCCAAGAACGACATGTCCAGCGGCACCCGGCCGGACCCGCTGGTCCCGCAGACGCTGATCCGCTCGGTCGCCGAACGCGTCGATTACCGCGGCACCGTCCTGTTGGAGCTCAGCCGGGAAGACGTCCGGCAAGCGCTGCGCGAGCTCATCGACGTCGGCGCCGAGGCGCTGGTGGTCTGCCTCACCAACGCGATCGAGAACCCGGCGCACGAACTGCAGGTGCAGGAGGTGTTCCTGGCCGAGTACCCGGCGCACCAGCTGGGGGCCATCCCGATGCTGCTCAGCCACCAGCTGTCCGGCCGCAAGGGCGAGTACGTGCGCGCCACCTCGACCATCGTGGACAGCTTCCTGCACGCCACCATGTACCACGCGCTGTCGGATCTGGAGCAGAACCTGCGCGAGCACGGCTATCCCCGGCCGATGCTGGTCGTCCACAATTCCGGCGGCATGGCCCAGCTGAACTCGACCGACGCGCTGCAGACCATCCACTCCGGGCCGGTGGCCGGCATCTCGGCGAGCGAGCACCTGGCCGCCCAGGCGGGCCTGGGGAACGTGGTGGCCACCGACATGGGCGGCACCAGCTTCGACATCGGCCTGGTCCCGGCCGACGGGGTGAAGCACTACGACTTCATGCCGGTCATCGACCGGTGGCTGGTCAGTGTGCCCATGATCCACCTGGTGACGCTGGGCGCCGGGGGCGGATCGATCGCCAGCTACGACCGGCTGCACCAGTCGGTCAAGGTCGGGCCGCGCAGCGCCGGGTCGGATCCGGGGCCCGCCTGCTACGACCGCGGCGGCCTGCTGCCCACGGTCACCGACGCGGACCTGCTGCTCGGCTACCTCACGCCGGAACGATACGCGGGCGGCCAGATCAAGCTGAACCGCCAGCGGGCCGAGTTCGCCGTCGACGAGGAGTTCGGCGACTACCTGGACCTGGATCCCGTCGAGGTCGCCCGGCTGATCAAGGCCGAGGTGGACGAGCAGATGGCCAACGGGCTGGCGAAGGAACTCCGGATCCGCGGCTACCTCCCGGCCGAGTTCACCATGCTCGCCTACGGCGGCAACGGCCCGCTGCACTGCTGCGGGATCGCCGCCCACCTCGGCATGGACAATATCCTCGCTCCGCCCTACAGCTCGGTGTTCTCCGCTCTCGGCGCCGGCAACATGCCACAGCTGCACATCCACGAACGTTCGGTCCCGCTGATCCTGTTCGATGCCACCAACCGGGCGATATTCACCGACTTCGGTCGCTTCAACGCGATCGTGGCCGAGCTTGAAGCCAAGGGCCGTGCCGACCTGCGGCGGCAGGGACTGCCGGCCGACGCCGTCCGGCACCGGCTCGAACTGGACATGCGATACGGCAACCAGCTCGTGACCATGGCCGTCGTGGCCTCCAAGACGCGCCTGGAGAGCATCCGCGACGTCGTCGAGGCGATGCGGCTGTTCTCCGACGACTACGGCCGCCGGTTCGGCGAGGGCAGCCAGTCTCCCGAGGCGGGCATCCGGGTCACCGCGCTGCGGGTCGCGTCCTTCGTCCAAGGCGAGACGATCGAGTTCGACGCTACCCCGCCGGACGGCCGGACCACGGCTGCGCAGCCGGCTGGGTCGCGGCGCTGCTTCTTCCCCCGCACCGAGGGCCCGGTGGAAACCGCCGTCTTCGACGAGAGCGCGCTCGAGCCGGGGCTGGCCGTGCCCGGCCCGGCCGTCGTCACCACGCCCACCACCACCTACCTGGTCGAACCCGGCTGGCGGATCGAGACCGGCGCGCACGGCGCCATCTGGTTCCTGGCGAACTCGCCGGAAAAAAGGAGGATCAGCGATGACTGACACCGACGCTGTGCAGTCCACGGCAGGCCAGTCCACGGCGCAGGAGCAGGAATTTCTCGACGCCTTCCTCGCCGAGACGACCCTGTTCCTCGGACCCGACCCGGAGATCATGAACGACCACCGGATGGCGCCGAGGACTGCGGATGAGGACCGGCTGCTGTCCGGCCCGGTCGATGCGAACGACCTGGACCGGGTGCGCAAGCGGCTGGTGGCCGGCCTGGACGAGGCGTTCGAGATGATGGGCCAGACCGGCGCCGCTCCGGGAGCGAAATGGGGCGACCTGACCAGCGCGGTCTACTCGGCGTCCGGCGACCTGATCCACATCAGCACCGGCGGGGTGCTGGCCTTCGCCTCGGTGCTGCACTACCCGGTGCGGTTCATCAACAAGTACTGGGTCAACGACCCGACCGTCGGCGTGCACGACGGCGACGCGTTCATCCACAACGACGCCCGCTACGGCAACATCCACAACACCGACCAGAGCATGATCCTGCCGGTGTTCTACCACGGCGAGCTGATCGCCTGGGTCGCGACGATCATCCACGAGGGGGAGAACGGCGCCAAGGAGCCCGGCGGGATGCCGTCGAGCTCGGAGTCCGCCTACGACGACGGCATCCGGATGAGCCCGTTCAAGATTGTCGAGCAGGGCCGGATCCGCCGTGACCTGCTGACCTTCCTGCAGAACTCGGTGCGCGAGCCGAAGCTGCAGTACCAGGACCTGAAGGTCAAGCTCTACTCGGCGCAGCGGATCAAGGACCGGCTGGTCGCCCTGGTCGACGAGGTCGGCCGGGATACGTTCATCGCCTCGCTACGCAAGTCGCTGGAGGATATCGAGGCTGAGGCGCGGCGGCGGATTGCCCAATTGCCGGACGGCATCTTCCGGGTGAACTTCTTCTCCGACTCCACCCTGCGCGAGAACGTCCTGCTGAAGTACCCGTGCGCGATCACGGTGAAGGGCGACGAGCTGACCATCGACTGGAGAGGCGCCGCGCCGCAGTTCCTCAACCGGGCGTTCAACGCCACCCTGGGCACCGCCAAATGCGGCCTGGGCCAGTCGCTGCTCGGGTTCTTCTGGCCGGATCTGCCCCGGGGGATCAGCGTGATGAACCCGATGGAGGTCCTGACCGACGAGGACAGCTGTATCAACCCCGGGCTGGACGCGCCGCTGGGCCAGAGCCTGCAGGGAGCCTTCAAGACCTTCGGTGTCACCCAGGCGCTGTTCGCCAAGGTGCAGTATTCCTGCCCGGAGAAGTACGGGTCGGTGATCGCCCCCTGGTTCAACCAGATCAACACCTTCCTGTTCGGCGGCGTCACCCAGCACGGCGAGTTCGTCGGCAACGTCTGTGCCGACCTGAACGGCATGGGCGGCGGCGCTCGGGCCCACCGCGACGGCGAGCACTCCATGGCGCCGTTCTTCGCGGCCATGGCTGACCTCGGCGAGCAGGAGATCATCGAGGACGACGTGCCGTTCCTGCAGCTGATCTCCAAGAAGATCAAGCGCGACGCGCAGGGTTTCGGCAAGTACCGCGGCGGCATGGGCTATGAGATCGCGGTCGCGGCCCGCGGCACCCCGCTGTGGGGATTCGCCACGGTCTCCAGCGGCTCGAAGTTCCCGGCCGTCCCCGGCCTGTTCGGCGGGTACGGATGCCCCACCTATCCGCTGGCGAAGATCAAGGGCGTCAACGTCTTCGAGCAGATGAAGGCCTGGTCTTTCGACTACGAGACGCTGATGAACTCCCGGCCTTATCCCGGTGCCCGGTACTCCACCCACCACATGGGCATGGGCTTCGAGCTCGCCGACGAGGGCGAGGTGTACATGATCTGCCAGGGCGCCGGCGGCGGCTATGGCGACGTGCTCGAACGCGACCCGGAGGCGGTCATGGCCGACGTCGAGGCGGGCTACCTCTCGAGTGAGGCGGCCCGCGAGATCTATTTCGTCGTCCATGACGCCGCCACGCTGGCGGTGGACCTCGCGGAGACCGAAGCCGCTCGCGCCGCCGAGCGCCTAGCCCGGCTGCGCCGGGGCAGGCCCTATGGCGAATTCGTCAAGGACTGGGCGACTCCGGAGCCGCCGGCGCACCTGCCCTACTACGGTTCGTGGGGCGACGACAACAGCATCATCCACGCCACCGCCTGGACCACGCACGGGCCGGTGCGGACGGCGGCACCGGCCGGCCAGCTGCCGCAGATCTTCCTGCCCGACCCGAACGTCATCGCCCTGGCCGTGCAGCAGGGACAGATCGCCGAACTTCAGGCCCGCGTGCACGAGCTGGAGAATCAATGAGCCGCCTGCCGGCCAGCCTGGACGCGCCGCCATCGGGACGCGCCCGCCCTACCTGGTTCGACGCGGCGGCCTACGGCCGGGCCAGGCTCCTCGGCGGCGGCGACGTGCCGTGGACCTCGCCGGCCGAGCTGAGTTCGTTCTTCGCCAAGATCGGCGGGATGTTCCGCTCCGACGCGGTGCTGGTCGACCTCGCCGACCTGCTCGCCCAGCGGACCGCCGCTGACCAGCAGCTTCGCGCCGCGATGGCGGCCCGCAGCCGACCCGGTTATGCCCTGCGGACGCTCCTGGCCGACGAGCAGGCCCGCGGCACCGCGGCGGAGGCGGTACGGGTTCTGGCCGCCACGAGCGGGTCCGTCCCGGTAGTCCTGACCGTGCCCACGCCCGGCCGGTGGCTGGTAGCGGCCGCGCAGCAGGCCGGGTCCGATCCTGGGCCGCCGGACGCGGCCCAGGCGGAGACCGCCGCGATCTACAGCGCCGACTTCCTGCGGATGTTCGCCGACACCGGCGTCGACGGCCTGCTCCTCGACGAGGGCCGGGTACCCGCCGGCGAACTGATCCACCCCGAGGCATACCGGCCCGTACTCAACGTCGCCGATTACTACGAGTGGCCGGTGCTCATCCAGACCGACGCCGCTGCGGCCTGGCCGCACGGCCCCGTCCCCGATATCGTCCTCTGGCTCGGCTCCGCCGCACCCAGCCAGCCTGCCGGCCGCTGGGGTGTGGTGGCCGGCGCGGACTTCTGGGAGGGCGCCGACCCGTCCGCCGGGGCTCACCTCGTGCTCGCGGCCGTCCCGGCCGAGGCCGACCCGGAAGCCGTGATGAAGCGGGTCCGAGCGCTGCCATGACCTCCACATGGCCCAGGCCGCGTTCCTGCTGGCCCAGATCCGGCCAAGTGTGCAGCGTCATCGGCGGGACGGACATGTAGGCGATGCGCAAATTCACAGGCGACGTACTATCCGCGACTCCACGGGTGACGTACCATCCGTCGATGGACAGCTCGAGTCCGTCCCCTGCCGAGAGCGCCTCAGCGGTCTCCGCCGCGCTTGATCCGCGGGCCACCGAGATGTCCGCGGACATTTACGGCCTGATCGTCCGGGAGATACCGCAGTTGCGCAGCGACAAACGGCTGCTGGCGCTGCTGGAATCCAGCGTCGCGGAAAACGTGGCCACCGTGCTGCACATTCTGCAGCACGGCATCGACCTGGAGAAGGTGCGTGCCCCGGCGGCGGCGGAGGAATACGCCCGTCGGCTGGCGCAGCGCGGCGTCCCCATCGCCGCGCTGCTGCGCGCTTACCGCATCGGGTCAGCCCGATTCGAGGACTGGTGCCTGCAGGAACTCGGACGGCAGACGAACAACGCGTCTATCGTCAGCGCGACCGGGCTGCGTATCGCCCGAGTCCTGGCTTCTTACATCGACCAAGTGTCAGAAGAGCTCGTGTCCGCCTATGAGTCGGAGAAGGAGAACTGGCTCAGAAACCAGAGCGCGGCCCGCGCGGCGCGCGTCCGCGCCCTGCTAAGAGGCGAGCAGGTGGACGTGAGTTCCTCCGAGGCCATGCTCGGCTACCGGCTCAGGCAACACCACCTTGGCGTCGTGACCTGGATCACGGGGGTGTCTGGAGGCGGCGATGCGCTCGGGCGGCTGGAACATGTGACCGCTGAGGTAGCGGCCGAAGCCCACTGTGAAGGAAGGCCGATATTCATCCCGCAGGACGAATTCTCCGCGTGGGCCTGGCTGCCCCTCGGCGCCCGGCACGATATCGCTTTCCCGAGGCTCAGCGCCAAGGGCATCGGCGCCGCAGACGGGATCCGGTTCGCTTTCGGTGAGCCTGCGCTGGGATTGCCAGGTTTCCGCCGGACCCATCAGCAGGCGCTGAGCGCCCAGGCGGTGGCGCTGGCGGCCGGACCGTCAGGCCAGCTCGTGACCAGCTTCGGCGAGGTCGCGCCGCTGGCCCTGATGTCAGGCTCGATCGAGTTGCTGCAGGCCTGGGTCACCGAGACGCTGGGGGCGCTGGCCGATGACGACGAGCACAACGCCCGGCTGCGCGACACGCTGCAGGTCTTCCTGCAGGAGAACGGCAGCTACAAAACGACCGCCGAACGTCTCATGCTGCACAAGAACACGGTCCAGTACCGAGTGCGCAAGGCCGAGGAGACGCTGCAGCGCCCCATCGGGCAGGACCGCCTGCAGATCGAACTGGCCCTGCTAGCCAGCCAAAGGCTGGGCCGTGCGGTACTGCGGCCTGTCGGCGAGCCCGCCGCGAGCCTGCCCCGACCCGAGGCGTAGCGTCGGCGGCCGGTCGGCGTAACCCACCGTAGATCGGCTGTAGATCACCGGAATCCGGTGACGACCTCTCACCTTCCCGGCGGTGAACCTGAACACACGCTGAACGAACAGATCCGTTCATGACCGGAAGGAGAAACCCATGACATCCATTTTCGGCACCGTTTCCACGGAGGTGGCGGCATGAGCCAGGGTGTGGCGATCGTGGTCGGCGCGGGTGGTGAGCTCGGCCGTGCGACGGCGGAGAAGCTGGCGGCCGCCGGGTTCACGGTGGTCGGGGTCGACCGGAGCGAGGAGGGGCTGAAGGATCTGCCGGACGGCATCCGGCGCGAGACGGCCGATCCGACCGACCCGGCCGCCGCCCGGAGTGTCGTCGACCGGATCGCCACCGAGGTGGGCCCGCCCGAGGTGCTGGTGAACACCATCGGCACGTACCACCTGGGCGAGGCGCTCACGGCGACGCCTGAAGACCTACGGCTGATGATCGAGGTCAACGTGGGCGCGGCGCTGTGGCTGACCCAGGCGGTGGTCCCGTACCTGCGGGAACGCGGTTCGGGTTCCATCGTGCACGTGGCCGCTCGCCAGGGCCTGGAGCCGGCCGCCGGGATGGCCACCTATGCCATCAGCAAGGCGGCCCTGGTCCACCTCACGCGTGTGCTCGACCTGGAGCTGCGTCCGCTCGGGATCCGGGTGAACGCCGTTGCGCCGCAACTGCTCGACACTCCCAAGACCCGTCCGTACCTCACGCCGGACCTGCTGGCGCACGCGATCGCGCCGGAGGCGGTCGCCGACATCATCGTCTACCTCGTGAGTGACGCCGCCGCACCGGTCAGCGGTGCGGTCGTGCCCGCCTACGGGGCCTGAGCACCCCCTCCCGTCGTTCGTCTGGGAAGGGTGGCGTGGGCCCAGATGGCCGCGTCTTCAGCCCGCCGCGAGGACGCCTAGGGCGGCGCTCAGGGAGGCGATGATCGCCCCGCCGACGGTGACCGCGAGGAACGACCGGGCGAAGCTGGTCTGGAAAAACTTGTGCCGTAGATAGGCCAGGGTGAGCAGCTCGCTGGCGACCACGATGATCGCGGCGATGATCGCCGTGCCGAAGCCGGGGATCAGGAACGGCAAGGTGTGGAAGATGCCGCCCGCGAACGTCCCGCCGCCCGTGATCGCGCCGCGAAGAATCGGCTTCCCCCGCCCGGTGAGGTCACCGGTGTCGGACAGCCCTTCGGAGAAGGCCATGCTCACGCCTGCGCCCAGGGCGGTCGCGGCGCCGGTGTAGAACGCGGTCAGCGGATGGTGGGTGGCCAGGACCACCGCGAATATCGGCGCCAGGGTCGACAGCGATCCGTCCATCAGCCCGCTCAGCGCGGGCTGGACGCGCTTGAGCAGGAACGACTGGCTGTCTGTGGTGACCGGTGAGACCTCGGTCTGCGTGATCGTAGTCATATCGGAGTCCTTTAAGAGGGATGGTTGCTCTCAGCTAGGCTCAGCCTCCCGGGCGCCAGGGTGAGGCGGCGTCACACGACCGGGTGATCCGCAGCTCAGCCTCGGTCGGCGGTCCGGAAGACGTACTGTTAGAGCAGGGCCTGCCGAGGAGATCCGCCGTGGAGCTTGCCGCCTGGTCCGGGGCCGCCGACGCTCCGGCCGTTCCGGCCGTCCGGGACGGAGTCGTGTCGCGGCCCGGGCTGTTTTGCCGGCTGGACCAGGCGCAGCGCGTCGTGCAGGTGTCGGCGCCTCCGGGGAGCGGCAAGACGGTCTTGCTCCGGTCCTGGATCGCCGAGTCGGGCCTGGCCGCGTGCGCCGCCTGGGTGTCGGTGCCGGGCGGGTGCGACTCTCAGCGGCTGTGGATCTCGGTGGCCGACGCGCTGCGGGACACGGCCATGGGGTCCACGCTGGTGCGCGGGCTGACGGCGGCGCCCGACCTGGACGGCTGGACGGTGGTAGAACGGCTGCTGGAAGACCTCGCCTCGCTCCAGGACCGGGTCTGGCTGGTGATCGACGACGTGCACGAGCTGGGCACGGCCGAGACGCTACGCCAGCTGGAGCTGCTGATCATGCGCGCACCGCCCGCACTGCGGTTCGTCCTGGTCACCCGCCATGACCTGCGGCTGGGCCTGCACCGGCTGCGCCTGGCCGGGGAGCTCACCGAGATCCGCACGGCCGATCTGCGGTTCAGCCGGACGGACGCTCCGACGCTGCTGCACGCGGCCGGGGTGCCGCTGTCCGATTCCGCGCTGGCTCTGCTGTATGACCGGACCGAGGGCTGGGCGGCGGGGCTGCGGCTGGCGGCGCTGTCGCTGGCCGGGCACCCCGATCCGGAACGTTTCGCAGCCGAGTTCGGTGGCAGTGAGCGCACGGTCGCCGAGTACCTGCTGGCTGAGGTCCTGGAGCGGCAGAGCGAACAGGCCCGCCGGTTGCTGCTGCGGACCTCGGTGCTGGAACGGGTCAACGGCGAGCTGGCCGACCTGCTGACCGGGGGCTCGGGCGGCGAGCGGGTCTTGCAGCAGCTCGAGGAGGCAGGCGCGTTCGTCGTCTCGCTGGATGCGCGCCGGTCCTGGTTCCGCTACCACCAGCTGTTCGCCGATCTTCTGCAGCTGGAGCTGAGGGCGAGCGCGTCGGCCGAACTGCCCGCGCTGCATGATGCCGCCGCCGGATGGTACGCGGAACACGGGTATCCCGTCGAGGCGGTCCGGCACGCTCAGGCCGCGCAGAACTGGCGCCTGGCCAGCCGTGTGCTGTCAGACCACTGGGTCGGCCTGGGCCTGGCCGGGCTGGGCGGCACCGTGCACGAGTTCCTCGCCCGCTTCCCGGCCGGCGTGATCACCACGGATGCCGAGCTGGCGGCTCGGGTGGCTGCGGACCAGCTGGCCCGCGGATCGCTCGAAGAGGCCGAACGGTACCTGGCTGTTTCCACCCGGGCACTTGAGTCGGTTCCCGCGGACCGGCGCGGGCGCGCGCAGGTGGTACTCGCCGTGGTGCGCATGCGCCTGGCCCGTCAGCGCGGCGACCTCCCGGCCGTGACCGAGGAGGCGCAGCGGCTGCTGGCCCCCGCGATGACCGCCGAATCAGGTCAGCCCGGGGTGGGCGAAGACCTGCGGGCGCTGGCGCTGATCAACCTCGGCACCGCCGAGCTCTGGACATCTCGCTTCGACGGGGCGGGCCGGCACCTCGAGGACGGCATCGCCCTGGCGCGCCGGATCGGACGGCCCTATCTGGAGGTCACCGGGCTGGCGTACGGGGCGCAGCTGATGAGCTGGCAGTCTTTCCCGCTGGGGGCGCAGCGCAGCTTGCAGGCGATCGAGCTGGCCAGGCGGCACGGCTGGGCCGATGAGCCGGTCGCTGGCGTCGCCTACCTGGCCCTTGGCGTGGCGATGGTCACCCAGGGACGTATCGAGGAAGCGGAGCGGGCGCTCGACCGCGCCGAGCGAACCATCCGGACCGAAGTCGAGCCGGCCGCCGGGGTGCGGCTGCACGCCGGCCGCGGCATGCTCGAGTTTGTGAGCGGCCGTCACGACGCCGCGCTGAGCGCCTTCCGGGCGGCCGAACGGCTCGGCAATTCGCTCGTCACGCCGCACACGCTCGCACCGCGGCTGCGCTCGCACCTGCTGCAGACCCTCGTGCGCACAGGCGAAACGCGGCGCGTCGAGCAAGCCCTGGCCGACATGGACGGGCCGGAGCGGGAACGAGGAGAGATCCGCATCGCCGAGGCATCGCTGCGGCTCGCCCAGGACGACCCGCGGGCAGCGACCGCCGTGCTCGCGCCCGTCATCGACGGCTCGGCTCCGTTGCAGAACGCCCATCTCTGGGAGGTCCAGGCGTCCCTGCTCCAGGCTATCGCCTGCGACACGCTCGGCGACGCGGGCGCCGCCAGGCGTGCTCTCGAGCGGGCCCTGGACCTCGCCGAGCCCGAGGGCCTGCTCTTCCCGTTCCTGTTCGATCCGGCGCCCGATCTGCTCGATCGCCAGCGCCGGCATGGCACCGCGCACGTCGGCCTGATCGCCGAGATCCTGAACGTGCTGGCCGGGTCGAAGCCCGGCTCACAGCCGGCCGGACCGCCGCGGTTGCGTGAGCCGCTCAGCCACGCTGAGGCCCGTGTCCTGCGCTACCTGCCTACCAAGCTCTCGGCACCGGAGATCGCCGATGAGCTGTACCTGTCGGTGAATACGGTCAAGACCCACATGCGCCACCTGTACGACAAGCTCGGCGTGCACCGCCGCCACGAGGCGGTGGAACAGGCTCGCGTCCTAGGGCTGCTGGCGCCGCCCCCGCGACGACCCTGACCGAGCCCGCCGCCGAAGCGGCCTGCCGCAGACTGCCGCAAAGCTCCTGGCTGGGTCACAGGCGTGCTTATGCCGATGCCCCCTGTCCATGCTCGATGACGGTCTGCGCTGATGTCCCACAGCGGGGTTGCTGCAGGCCGAGTGGGATCGTCACTCACTGGTCAAGGCCTGCAGACGCGCTGTACAAGGTCCTGCCAGCTCTGCGCGATCCGCTCCGCTATCTTGGGGGCCGCTTCGGTGAGGTCGGACTCCGACAGGTAGAGCAGGAGGGGGCCGTCCAAGGCGGCGGTGAGCTGGACGGCCAGGACGTCGAGGTCGGCGCCGCGCAACGGTATCTGCCCGAGCAGGATCCGGATGTGCACCTGGGACAGGGGCGTCTTCGATCCGGCCGGTATGGGCTGGCTGCCGTCCAGGGAAGCGCGAGCGATCTCACGGTGCTCGATCAGGAAGGCGACCCGGGCCCGGCCGTAGGCGACCAGGCGGTCCACGGGCGCGGCGCCCGGCCCCAGCGGCGGCGGGCCGGACAGCACCTGCTCCTGGAAGGCACGCTCGTCGTCATCCAGCAGCGCGTGGAAGATCCCCGCACGGCTGCCGAACCGGCGGAACACTGTCCCCTTGCCCAGACCGGCCCGTTCGGCCAGCGCGTCCATGGTCAGCTTGTCCGCGCCCTCCTCGGCAAGCATCTCGCGTGCGGAGGCCAGCAGATGCCGCCGGTTTCGCACCGCGTCGGCGCGCTCGGCTGGCGGCGCTCCCAAAGACAATACGGGCCCATCCACGAGCCTCACTCTACCGCCCGGAATATTAAACGGGGTAAAGTCCGCTTATGTTCGCCTCGGCCTCAGGCAGCCAGCTCGGCTCCTACGCCTGGGGCCGCGAGGACGATCTGGAGGCGATGAACCGCCAGGCGGTGCGGATCGCCCGCTGCGGGCCCGTGAGCTCGGCGCGGACTACGTGGGCATCTGCTGCGGCGCCGGCCCGCATCACGTCCGGGCCATGGCCGAGGCCCTCGGCCGCGAGGTTCCGGCCAGCAAGTACTCGCCGTCGATGGACCTGCAACCCCATGGTCCGGGCTGACGTCGCCGCCAAGGACGCGGCCTTCCTGCACAGCTGGACCGCGTGACGAAGTTCTGCCTCACATGGCGCGCCCTAGGAAAGCGGCGAGCCTGTCAGCCGAGGAGGCCCCGGCCGGGGCCTGCCCGGCACAGCCGGTCTTGGCGGTCAGGGAGGCTTCTTGGCCCCAGCCATGTAGACCCACCGCCGCCGGAAAAGGAATCGCCGCCACGAGCGCGGACATCTCAAAGCTGCTTAGCCGACCGGTTCCGGCGCTGTCGCCGCTGAGCTTCCCCGCTTGCGGCCTGGGCCGCTCAGATGGGGTAGCGGGTTGGTTCGGTGGTGTAGTGCCGTCCGGATGGGGTGGTCCACTGGAAGGTGCCGTCGGGGAGCTGATCGACCTTCCACCGGGGGTGCTGCTTGAGCCGGTGGTCGTGGCGGCACTTCGGACCGCCATTACACAAGCAGCTCCTACCACCGGCCTCGTACCGGATGTTATGTTCGAAATCACAATTGCTAGCAGGCCGCCGGCAGACCGGGCTGGTACAGGTAGCGTGCCGGACCTGAGCCAGGTGCCGGAGCCTGACCCCGGGATCGTGCCCCCGGGCCTGGAACCGGTGATCGCAGTCCCCGGCGGGGATCGGGTCCAGGG
>JBAUAY010000406.1:0-3593 GCA_049676235.1 Streptosporangiaceae bacterium | reverse complement strand
GCTCGCCGTCCGCGCACCGGCAGCCGGGCTTGCCGCACCGGCGCGCCTGATCGGTCAGCGTGCCGGCGCGTACCTGCTCCACGTCGCCGAGCCGGGCTGCCGCCGCGCGGCGGCGGGTCAGCAGCTGGCGGGCGGATAGTCCCTGAAGATCATTCTTGTGCGTATTCATCACACAAGAGATTGCCGTGAACAGGGCTCCGGGTCAACGACCGCGAAGCAACCGGGCCAGCGTGTCGAGCCCGGCCAGGCCCTCGGCCGACAGCCGGCGGCCTACCGGCGGCTCACCCCGGTCGGTCCACGCCTGCGGCAGCGTGATCTGCCCGGAGACACCGCCCGAGCAGACGAACACGGTATCTGCCCCGCGGCGCTTCACATACAGGACCTCAAGCCGCTGCCCGTTCAGCGGGTGGAACGGATGAGTGACAATCACGAAACCCGAAGGGTCATTGGGCGACGCGGCACTATGCCGCCTCTGTCGGCACGCCAAGCAACCGCACGCCTTCCCCATGATCTTTCGGTATCTCCACGCCCCGCACCGGCCCCGGGAAGTAGCTTCCCGAGTTCATCCTGTTCCACAGCTTGAAGAGATTGTCCCGCAGCTGCTCTGCGAACAGGCCGACGCCGACCGCGTCCACGCCGGCGCCCCGTTATTGGCCCGGACCTTCTCCCACGCCTCCACGATGAGGCGCTTGTCGATCTCAAACGACTTCACCTTCGGCTCGGGTCGGGTCGCTTCCCCGGCTCCTCCCCTGGCGGGTTGGCCTCAGAATGACCCTGGTCTGCACGGCCCCTTCGCTCTAACCCCATTACAGGACCTTCACCGCTACTACGGGCCGTCCCGCCCCTGTGCCCCGCCTCGGTACTCTGCCGCTCGCGGTGTCCGCCGCTTGCGGTCCTCCCTCTCGCGGCCAGCGCAGGTTCGCTCCTGCTGCCTGGCCGCCGCTATCGGGGCGACAGGTTCTCCTGTTCCATGCCAGCGCCCGTGACGAGCTCACGCCACCTCTACACCGGGCACCGCCAGGGCAGCACGCAGGCCGCCCCCTGGCTGAGGGCACGCCAGCACAGCGCGCCTTTGTCCCGGGGATTCGGCGATCCCCCGGTTTTGATGCCATCGTTCCGCCTATCGATGCGTCAGCAGTGGTTCACGCACGTTCGTCTTCTCGTCACCCACCTGACCCGCTGACAGCGGGCCTTTTCCGCAACGCTCACCACCCCGGCTCTTAACCAGCGCAGCTTGCGGTGGTTTGGGCTCCCCGCCTGCACGGCGAACCCGGAGGACCTACCTCCATCACTGGCACAGCACGGTTCGTGCCGGCGACCTTCTACATCGCCTCACTCCCCCTTCAGGACACACCACCGAACGGCGGGTCGGCGCGCGGTTATCAAGAGCTTTTTACGTCGTTGGCTGCAGGGCAGACCCGGTTACAGTCCGGCTGGTCAGGCCACCAGGGCCGTATATTTATACATCGCCGCTCTTATCGCGAACGTACTCGTCTGCCGCGGACAGGCCCCGTCTGCGGTCCTCAGCGCTCAGCCTTTACCGATGAGCGTTTCCTTCGGGCGCACGACGCAGAACTCGTTTCCCTCCGGGTCGGCAAGGACAGTCCAGGACTCGGCGCCGGTCTGCCCGATGTCGACCTGACGAGCCCCGAGCGCAAGAAGACGGGCAATCTCCTGATCGCGGTCCGCGGCGCTGCTGGTGAGGTCGAGATGCACGCGGTTCTTGATCGTCTTGGGGTCGGTGACCGGCATGAAGCACATGCCGGCGGGCGCGTTCTGGTCGGTCCCTATGACGATCTCGTTCGCCCGCTCGGAGAGAACCTTCCAGCCGAGGGCCTGCGTCCAGAACCGGGCCAGGCCGGGCAGATCGTGAGCGTCAACGACGATGTGGTGGAGTCGGACGGGCATGTCGCCAGTATGCGCGGCACGCCGGGCTGCATCTCGCGAACCCGGACTGTCCTGCCATGTAGTGAGCGGCTAACTTGAGATTGGGGTGGTACCTGCGCGAGGCCCGGCCGACTCGTCGTGAACAGCCGACCGGCGACCCGCGCTGCTGGCATCATGGATGCCGCCAGCGGTCCTTTATCGGCGCCGCGGGTAGTCCAGGGGGACCGTTCCGGCGTCGTCGGCTGCCACCTAGGACGTCCAGGGCCGCCGCGCATGCCCACGACCTGGCGCTGACGATATGGGACATGCCCGCCGAGGGCGGTGACCTTCACTCACACGCTGGGTTCGGCGCTAAACAAGCACACTCCGCTTTACCGCTCATAATCGAGTGGCCAGGGCCGTGCCCTGGGTGTGCCGTCCCATTCGGACCTGAGCAGATCCGTTCCGGTCAAGAAGCGTATCCACATCGAATGCGAGGCCGGTAATGGCCGGCGTATGATATCTTAGGCTCTGATGAGCCGGATGATCTCAGGATGCTGTTGTGTCATGAGAGTCGGGGTGCCCGCGTAGTTGACTATCGGGGATGGCAGCGATTCCTACAGCCAGGTCGTCCTGGCGAAAGGACCCGTCGGTTACTGGCGTCTAGGAGAGGCCGGCGGTCCGACCGCGTTCGATTCGTCGGGCAATGGCAACGGCGGAACATACCACGGCAAGCCGTCATTTGGACAGCCGGGCGCCATTAACAACGACCCGGATACCGCCGTTGGATTCAACGGGCCCGATACAGGTGACTACGCGGAGGTGCCGGATCCGGACAGCCACCCGTTCAGCCAGCCGACCAGCGGCGCGGGACTGGCCGTTGAGGTCTGGATGCGACCCGATGCGCTCGTTTTCTCAGGTGAGACTGACAACCCGTACGTTCACTGGTTCGGTAAGGGCCTGTCTGGCATCGAGGAATGGGGGCTGCGTTTCTACAGCCAGGACACGACCCGTCCCAACCGCATCTCCGCGTACATCTGGAATCCTTCAGGTGGAGAAGGAGCCGGGGCCTATTTCGAGGACGCACTGACGCCAGGGGAGTGGATTCATGTTGTCGCGGTCTACGACCCTGGAGATATGGACACCGCCCTGGCGGGCGTCCGTATCTACAAGAATGGCGTGCTGCGGAAGGGCCCACCCGACCCCGGCACGCTCTACCGCACGTACGACATCGTGCCCGCTGACGGCAGCGCCCCCGTTCATTTCGCCACGCGAGACGGAAACAGCTTCTTCACCGGCGGGCTGGATGAGGTGGCGATCTATCCAAGGGTGCTGACCGGCGCTGAGATCATGGAGAACTACACCGCAGGGATCTCATAACCGATGACCAGCCATCGCCCAGCGCGAACAGCGTATCCGGCTGCGGCGACAAGTTCCTTTCGCCTCACGTCCGCGCTGCTCGGGTGGTCGGCAGACCCAGAAGTTGGCCGCCCAAAGCAGCGCGAGCGGGAAGCCAGCCGGTAAGGGGTCTGGACTCCGGCCGCGATTGACGCTTCTATCTGGCGGTATGAGCAGCCGCTAGTACATCAAACCAGCAAACGTAAGTAATCGGTGATCCCGTGGGGCGGGCCGCCGGGGTCGCGACACGCCGGGTTTGGTGCGTGACGTGGCTGGTGTGGTGATGTGTGCTGAGTTGCGTGCCTGCGCCGGTGATCGATGAGGATGTC
>JBAUAY010000405.1:0-13129 GCA_049676235.1 Streptosporangiaceae bacterium | reverse complement strand
GCGCTGTGCCGCGCGGCGGGCGTGCCGCTCTGGGTGGACGCCGCCCAGGCCCTCGGGCACGTGGACACCGCCTGCGGCGCCGACGCCATCTACGCCACCAGCAGGAAGTGGCTGACCGGCCCGCGCGGCGTGGGCATGATCGGGGTGGCCGAGCCCTGGTGGGACCGGCTGAAGATCAGCGTCTCCGACCTGGTCGCGACCACCCGGCCCGCGGACAGCAGCCCGGTGTGGCTGATCGGGGCGGCCGAGGCCAACGTGGCCGCCTGGGTCGGGCTGTGCACGGCCGTCGGGGAGTACCTGCAGGCCGGCCCGGCCCGCATCTGGGATCGGCTGGCCGAGGTCGGCAGGCAGACCCGGGAAACCCTGGCCGGCCTGCCCGGATGGGAGGTGGCGGACGCTCCGGGCGCACGGTCCGCCATCGTCGCCCTGCGCGCGGCGAACGGGCAGGACATCGCGGGCACCCGGGCCCGGCTGCTCGACGAGCACGGGATCGTCACGACCGCGGGCGCCGTCACCCGCGCCCCGCGCGAGATGACCAAGCCGCTGCTGCGGGTCAGCCCGCACGTCGACTGCACGCCCGAGGACCTGGCCCGGCTGCGCCAGGCCCTGCTCGCCCTCGGCTAAGCGGATAGGCAGCCGGACCCGCAGCACCGTGTTCCCCGGCTGGGAGTCGATGGCGATGAGCCCGCCGTGCCGCTCCACGACGGTGCGCCGCGCGATGTCGAGGCCGAGACCAGTGCCTTTGCCCGTGTCCTTGGTCGTGTAGAAGGCGTCGAACGCGCGTGATGCTACCTGCGGTGGCATACCCGGTCCGGTGTCGCCGACCTCCACGACGACGTCGTCCTCCTCGACCCGGGTCACCAGCCGGAGTGTCCCTGCGCCGTTCATCGCGTCGAGCGCGTTGTCGATGAGGCTGGTCCACACCTGGTTGAGCTCGCCGGGGTAAGCCTGGATCCGGGGGACGCCGGCCCCGTAGTCACGGACGACCGCGATACCGTCACCGAGCTTGGACCCGAGCACGGCCAGGGCACTGTCGATGCCGTCGGTCAGCTCGATCCGCTGTATCGAGGCCCGGTCCATCTGCGAGTACGACTCGATGGCGGCGACGAGCCCGGAGATGCGCTGGGTCGACTCCTTCATCTCCGAGAGCAAGGCGGCGATGGAGAACGTGCTCGCCACCCACTCCAGCCCCGGTTCCAGGGCCGGTCCTGCCAGGACCGTCGCCGCCCGCTCGCACCAGGCGAGATCGACCCCGGCGGCAGCGAGCGGCGGGGCGATGTCCCAGTCGCGTGCGACGCCATGCCGGGCCAGCCACGTGGACAGGACGTCCTCGTGGTCGGCTAGGGCCAGCGGGTCCTGGATCATCGCGCCCGGCTCGATCTCGCGGCGCAGCGTATCGAGCTCGGTGAACTGATGCGCCGAGATCTCGTCACGGGCTAGCACGCTCAGGGAGGACAGAAGCGTTTGGCAGGCGTCATCGAGCGCGTCGACGGCCCGGGAGGCGGCCGCAGCCGGGTTGTTGACCTCATGCGCGAAACCAGCGGCGAGGGTACCCAGGGCGACCAGGGACTGCCGCTGCCGGGCCGTCGCCTCAATGGACCGGGCGGTGTGGTACAGCCCTCGGATGAGATGCCCGCCGAACGGGAACCAGGCGTTGACCTTCTCACGCAGCACGTCCACTGGCACCCGGAGCACCCGGCCGCCGGCGGCCCCCCGGGCGGTCGCCAGGTAGACGCCCTGCTCGTCCCAGGCGCGGAACCCCCCGGCCCACCGGCCCGGCACATCCATCCTGCCCACCATGGTGTCCTCAGGACCGATACGGCGCAGCAGGTCGATGGCACCGTCGATGAGCAGCCACCAGAAGTCCGCCTGCTCACCCTCATGGAACAGCTCGACGCCGGGCTCGATGCGAACCTCGGTACCGCCCTCGGCCAGTTCCGCGAGCTGATCGTCGGCCATGCCGTCGAACAGGCTGATAGCGCGCAGCTCGTCGCCGCGCATCACATCATCGCCTGGGTGCTCATGAGATCAGCCTCCGGCGGCCGGCTACCCCGGGAGAGGCTGCAGGGACGAATGCAGACATCAGCCCAGCCTATATCCGCGCTGCCCAGGGACCTGGCCGCGCGGATGGTGCGGTGCTGCCCGGGCGAATTACCACGTAGGCGATTGTGCCGCTGCCCCTTGCGTCAGCCCGCGCTCAGTAGTCTCATTGAGACTACCAGGCAGCCGTAGCTTCTCGCGGGACCAAGGTCCGCTCCGCCATGTCGCTGAACCGGCTGTCTCGGTGTGCAGTCGCGGATCATCCGTCAGGAAAGAGGTTCACCCGTGCTTGCCAGTTACGATTCCCTGTTCATCGGCGGCGAGTGGATACGTCCGAGTAGCTCAGCCAGAATCGACGTGACCTCGGCGAGCACCGAGGAGAACATCGGCTCGGTCCCGGAGGGGCAAGAAGCCGACGTCGACGCCGCCGTAGCCGCGGCGCGCCGCGCGTTCGACGACCCGGACGGCTGGTCGCAGTGGGAGCCATCGGCGCGCGCCGCGGCCATGGAACGGCTCGCCGTCGAGCTTGAGGCCCGGGCCGAGGAGATGGCCCAGCGGGTCAGCGCCCAGAACGGCATGCCGATCTCGATCGCGACCATGCTCGAGGGCGGGTTCCCGGTCATCGTGCTCCGCTACCTGGCCGGCCTGCTGGACGGCGCCTCGTTCGAGGAGGAGCAGCCGGGCTTCCTCGGCGGCACCAACATCGTGCGCCGCGAGCCGATCGGCGTGGTCGGCGCCATCGTGCCGTGGAACTACCCGCAGACGCTGGCCGCGTTCAAGTACGGAGCGGCGCTGGCCGCCGGGTGCACCGTGGTGATGAAACCGTCGCCGGAGACGGTGCTCGACGCCTTCCTGCTCGCCGAGGCCATCGTCGCGGCCGGGATCCCGGCCGGCGTGATCAACATCGTCCCCGGCGGCCGCGAGCTCGGCGCCTACCTGGTCGCGCACCGGGACGTCGACAAGGTGGCCTTCACCGGATCGACCGCGGCCGGGCGGCGCGTGGCGGAAACCTGCGGCCGGCTGCTTCGCCCGGTGACCCTCGAGCTCGGCGGAAAGTCCGCCGCGATCGTGCTTGAGGACGCCGATCTCGACCTGGCCAAGATCGGCAACGACCTGTTCGCGGCCACCCTGGTGAACAACGGTCAGACCTGCTACCTGGGCACCCGGGTGCTGGCCCCGCGCTCGCGCTACGACGAGGTCGTCGATACCATCGCCGCCTTCGCCTCGTCGCTGACGGTCGGCGACGCGCTCGACCCCGCCACCCAGATCGGGCCGATGGCGTCGCAGACCCACCGCGACCGGGTGGAAGGCTACGTCTCCAAGGGAGCCAGCGACGGCGCGCGGCTGGTGGTCGGCGGCGGACGGCCCCGGGACATGGACCGTGGCTGGTTCGTCGAGCCGACCGTGTTCGCCGACGTCGACAACTCCTCCACCATCGCGCAGGAAGAGATCTTCGGGCCGGTGCTTTCCGTCATCGCCTACGGCGACGTGGACGACGCGATCCGGATCGCCAACGACTCCGACTACGGGCTCGGCGGCTCGGTGTGGACCACGGACGCCGAGCGCGGCAAGAACGTCGCGCGGCGGGTCAGGACCGGCACCATCGGGATCAACAAGTACCTGCCCGATCCCGCGGCGCCGTTCGGCGGGGTCAAGGCCAGCGGCATCGGCCGCGAGCTCGGACCCGGCGCGATCAGCGCCTACCAGCAGTTCAAGTCGATCTACACCTGAGCCAGGTGTCAGCCTGGCCGGCTGCCGGACTGGCCGGTCAGGCTCCCGCCCTGAGATGTGGCTGGCCCGCGCCCGCCACGCACTTAGAACGCAGGGGCACGGCGAGCCAGGCGCCCGAGCACCAGGCCGCGGCTCGTCGTAACGCCCCGAGGTCGCCGGGTGTTGCCAGGGGGTGACCGGCGGACGACAGGGGTGAGGTTGACATGACTGACCGGATTGACCTCGCTGTGCTGCCCATCCGCCGGCCGCCGCTGTTCCCGAAAACCCGGCATAGCAGGTGAGGTGACGCTGCTGGTGAACGGCGATCCGGTAGACGGCGGCCGGATGGATCACACCGTGCCGTTCATCTTCAGCGGCTATTCGGGCCACAGGCACACACTGCCCGCGGCATCAATGCCCAGAACGTAGCCAAGGGAGGGGACAAGGAGTGACACCGAGTTCGGCTTGGAGTCGGGAGGCCGGCGGTTGCCGCCGTTTAGGCGAGCCAAGGTCTCCGTCGAGATTCCCAAAGAGCAGAGCTGATCTCGGCCCGCGAAGATTCAAAACCAAGGAGTTAATATGCGCCGTTTCGCTCTTACCGCAGTCGCGCTGTCGGCCGTCGCCGTCGCGGGCTGCTCGAGCAGCAGTTCGTCAAGCTCGGCCGCAAGCCCGGCGGCCAGCGCGAGCAGTTCGTCCGCGCCGGCCGCGAGCGCTTCGGCCGCGGCAACCGGGACGATAACCGTATTCGCCGCGGCCTCGCTGATGGGGACCTTTACCCAGATCGGAAAGCAATTCGAGGCCGCTCACCCCGGCGATACGGTGAAGTTCAGCTTCGGGGGAAGTTCCACCTTGGCGACCCAGATCACCGGCGGCGCGCCGGCTGACGTGTTCGCCTCGGCCGCGCCCGCGAACATGGACACGGTGGTCAATGCGGGTGATGCGTCTAGTCCGCAGGATTTCGCCAAGAACACCGCGGAAGTCGCCGTGCCCCCGAGCAACCCTGCGAAGGTGACATCCGTTAACGACCTGGCGAAATCGTCGGTCAAGGTGGCGTTGTGCCAGCCGAAGGTGCCGTGCGGGGTCGTGGCGGCCGAGGTATTCAAGAACGCCGGGGTCACCGTCACGCCGGTGACCCTCCAGCCGGACGTAAAGTCGGTGCTGACCCAGGTCGAGCTCGGCAACGTCGACGCGGGTATGGTGTACGTGACCGACGTGAAGGCGGCCGGCACCAAGGTCAAGGGCGTGGTGATCCCGGCCAGCGATAACGCCTCGACGCTGTACCCGATCGACACCATCAAAAGCAGCACGCACCAGGCCGAAGCTGAGGCTTTTGTCGCCTACGTACTGTCACCCTCGGGTCAGCAGGTGCTTGCTGCCGCGGGTTTCCAGATGCCCTGACCGATCCGGAGCTGCCATGGTGACCCGCACCGCGCCGTCGCGCCTGACCACGCGTGAACGAGCCAGGCGCGCCGCGCGGGGTGGTGGTTCGCGATCAGTGCCGGCGCCCTTGCTGGTGCCGGCCCTGATCGCGGTCGGTTTCCTGGTGCTGCCGCTGGTCGGGCTGCTGATCCGCGCTCCCTGGCGCCATCTCGGAGCGGCCCTCAGCGGGTCCGATGCGACCCAGGCGCTGGTTCTTTCCCTGTGGACCGCGTCCGTCACCACGGCGATTTCCCTGGTCATCGGGGTGCCGCTGGCGTGGGTGCTGGCCCGGAGCAGCTTCCCGGGACAGCGGCTCCTGCGTGCGCTGGTGACCCTGCCGCTGGTGCTCCCGCCGGTGGTCGGTGGGGTCGCGCTGCTGCTGGCGTTCGGGCGAACCGGGTTCCTCGGCCGCTACCTGGATTCCTGGTTCGGGCTGACGATCCCGTTCACCCCGCTGGCTGTCGTCATGGCCGAGACCTTCGTGGCCATGCCTTTCCTGATCATCACCGTCGAGGGGGCGCTGCGATCCGCAGATCAGGGCTTCGAGGAGGCGGCGGCCACGCTGGGCGCGAAACGGATGACTGTGTTCCGGCGAGTCACAGTGCCCATGGTCGCCCCCTCCCTGGGGGCGGGCGCCGTGTTGTGCTGGGCGCGGGCCCTGGGCGAATTCGGGGCGACGATTACCTTTGCCGGCAGCTTCCCCGGCCAGACAGAGACGATGCCCATCGCCGTGTACTACGCGCTGGAGAATGACCCCGATGCGGCGATCGCGCTCAGCCTGGTGCTGCTGGTGGTATCGATCGCGGTGCTGGTCTCTCTTCGCGACCACTGGCTGCGGGGCGGCATCGGGACGTGACACAGGCGGACAGCGACGGCCTTATCGTCGATGCTGAGGTCAGGCGCGGTGATTTCATGCTCGCGGTCAGCCTCGCCGCGGCACCCGGTCAGGTCCTCGGCCTGCTGGGGCCGAACGGGGCCGGGAAGTCCACCCTGCTCAGCGCGGCGGCCGGCCTGACCCCGGTCTCCGCCGGGCGCATCACGCTCGCCGGGCAGGTCATGGATGACGCCAGCACCGGAGCTTTTGTCGAGGCCGCGGGACGGCCGGTCGGTTTCGTGTTCCAGAACTACCGGCTCTTCCCGCACTTGAACGTGGCCGACAATGTGGCGTTCTCCCCACGGGCCCGGGGCATGGGAAAGCAGGCCGCTAAGTCAGCCGCCGGTCACTGGCTCGACCGGCTCGGGCTGACTGACCTGGCCGACCGCAAGCCCGGGCAACTGTCCGGCGGGCAGGCGCAACGGGTGGCACTGGCCCGGGCCCTGGCCGGGCAGCCCGCGCTGCTGCTGCTCGACGAACCCCTGTCAGCTCTGGACGCCGGCACCCGCCTTGACGTGCAGGCCGAACTCAAGCGCCATCTGGCCGAGTTCGCCGGACCGTGCCTGCTGGTCACCCATGACCCGCTCGAAGCGCTCGTGCTGGCTGACCGGCTCCTTGTCCTCGAAAACGGGCGCATCGTCCAGGAAGGCACACCCGCCCACGTTGCCCGCCGGCCCGGTACGGAGTATGTCGCCAAGCTTGTCGGATTGAACCTTTACGACGGCCACGCCGACGGCCCTGAGGTGACGCTCACCGGCGGCGGGTCCCTCGTCATCCCCGACCGGGGCCAGCACGGTGACGTGCTCGTCGCGCTCCGCCCGTCGGCGGTGGTCGTCAGCAGTCAGCGGCCCCAGGCCAGCAGCGCCCGCAACGCGTGGCCCGCGCGGGTCGCCGGCCTCACGCTGCTGGCCGACCGCGTCCGGCTCGACCTGGCCGGGCAGCCGTCCGCCCTAGTGGACGTCACCCCCGCAGCCGTCGCAGAACTGTCGCTGGGCCCTGGCAGCGAGGTGTGGCTCACGGTCAAAGCCACCGACCTTGAGGTTTACGCCCGCGACGGCAGCCAGCCCGCCTGAGCCGGCCCGGCTGAACGCGTACGAGTAACTCGCGCGCCCCCGATTTGTCTGCAGTTTCGGGGGTTATAGCACCCGAAACTGCAGACAAATCGGAAGTCCGGCCCGGCTCAGAAAACCACGACCTCGGCCCCGACCGGCAGGTGGTCGTTGTAGTAGCGGGCGCTGCCGATGTCCAGGTGGATGCAGCCATGCGATCGCACGGTGAGGCTGCCGCCGTGGAAGGCGATCCCGCCCGGCGCGAAGAATACGGCGTAAGGCATCGGCTCGTGGAATTCGTTGCTCATGAAGTCTGCGCCTGCCTTCCACTGGACGTGGAAGGTCCCGCGCGGCGTCCTGGGCAGCCCCGGCTCCATGCGCACCGGACCGTAAGTGATGGTGCCGTCCGACTGCAGCCAGGTGAGACGGGCGCTCAGGTCTGCGCAGGCGGTTGCCGCAGGCGGGCAGGACCGACGGGCGCTGGGGCTGAGCACCGGGCTGCTGGCGGCTTGGGCGGCGGACGGCAATGCCGCAAGCGGGCTCGGCGGCGGCGGATCGATCGCTACCCGCCTGGCGGCCGACATCCTGGCGGCCGACATAGCGAGCGGCTCCGACACGACCCCGGACGCCGCAGTATCCGGTCGGCGGACACCCTGCCAGCCGGCGGCCGTGGTAGCCGCGACGATCAGGATAGCCAGGATGGCGAGCCAATCAGTGCGCTGCCGGCCACGCGTGTACATCCGGCAGCGTCGCAGCCACACCGACAGCATGCTCAGCCCCGCCCGCCGCGCGCCCCGCCAGCCGGGACGTCAATGGTCAGCCGGTAATGTCCCCTCGCCACGACACGAACCTATCGGATCGGACCCGGGCCAGCGGCCGACTCGCCGGCAAATAAGCCTGCTATGAGTCAGCCTGCTGTGAGACGGTCGTCGTCGGGACCGTAGCGCCGGGAGCCCGGCCAGCGGGCCTGACGGTCAGGCGGATGACTACCCCGTCCGTCCGTCGATGAGATCCTTGATGCCGTCCAGGATGCGGTCCAGGCCGAAGATGAACTCGTCGTGCGGTCCGTCCTCGGCGTCGAAGACCCCGGCCGCGATGAACGCGGTGAGCGCGGGGAACCGCTGCGGATCGGTCAGCTGCCTGAGCATGCGCGGGTAGGAGGACATCCACTCGGCCGGGCTCAGGCCCGAGGCCTGGATCGCGGCCATGATGTCCGCCTCGGTCGTGGCCAGGTTCCTGACGTAGCCGGCCAGCAGCATGATCACTGACGCCTTACGCGCCTCGGTCAGCCCGGTGTCCCCCAGGCAGGCCAGCGCATCCTCGAACCAGTCGACCTCGCGGGGCATGATCGGCAGGCTGTTGAGCGGGATGCGCACCACCCACGAGTGGCGCTTGGCGCCGTCCCGCAGCGCCCAGGCCCATCGGGACATCCCGGCCCGCCATCCTTCGCCGGGCGCCGGCGGGCCGGGGGAGTCGCCCCAGGCGGCGTCGACCATCAGCCTGAGCAGTTCCTCTTTGGCCGACACGTAACGGTAGAGGGACATGGGGGCGGTGCCGAGCTCGGCGGCCACCCGCCCCATCGACACCGCGTCCAGGCCTTCGGCATCGGCGATCCGGACCGCGGCGTCCACGATCCGCGGCAGGCTCAGCGCCGGCTTCGGCCCCTTGTGCGGGCGCTCGCGTACCCCCCAGGCCGCCGCGATGCTGCCCGGAATCCCCTGATCGGAGCTCGTTAGGTCCGTATCGCCGCTGGAGCTTGCCATCTTCTCGCACCCTCCCGCGGTCGTGGTTGACAACATCCTAGTACTGCGTATAACTTACGCAAATATGCGTATCACATACGCAGAAGAACTAACGCGAGAAGTGCCGTGAACGTAAGGGGTGAACAGATGAACGATGAGCTGGCGATCGAGGCGACCGGACTGGTCAAGTCCTACCGCGATGTGCGCGTGCTTTCCGGAGTCGACCTGCGGGTCCCGCGGGGCAGCGTGTTCGCGCTGCTCGGCCCGAACGGCGCGGGCAAGACCACCACCGTGCGCATCCTGGCCACGCTGACCCGCGCGGACGCCGGGCAGGCCCGGGTGGCCGGTTTCGACGTGCTCCGCGACCGGTCTGCGGTCCGCCGCCGGATCAGCCTGACCGGCCAGTTCGCCGCGCTGGACGAGGCGCAGACCGGTGAGGAGAACCTGCGGATGATGGGCCGGCTGTCGCGGCTGTCCCGGCCAGCAGCCCAGCGGCGCGCGGCCGAACTGATCGAGCAGTTCGAGCTCACCGCGGCCGGCCGGCGGCGGGTGGGTACCTACTCGGGCGGGATGCGCCGCCGGCTCGATCTCGCCGCCAGCCTGGTCGGCCGCCCCTCGGTGATCTTCCTCGACGAGCCGTCGACCGGCCTTGACCCGCAGAGCCGGCTGACCATGTGGCAGGTCATCGCGGGCCTGGCCGCCTCGGGGGTGACCGTCTTCCTCACCACGCAGTACCTGGAGGAGGCCGACCGGCTGGCCGCCCGGATCGCGGTCATGGACGCGGGGCGCCTGATCGCGGAGGGCACGGGCGAGCAGCTGAAACGGCGGGTCGCCGCCCGGCGGCTCGACGTGACCTGCCCGGACCTGGCGGCCTTCGAGCAGGTCAGGCGGTATTTCGGTGACCATACGGTGCACCTGGACCCGGCCAGCCTGACGGTCGGCGTGCCGACCGACGGCGATGCCGCCCAGGTGCGCGCGCTGCTTGACGATGCCGACCCGGGGCGGGTCCTGATCGCGAGCTTCGCCGTGCGCGGCGCCACCCTGGACGACGTTTTCCTCACCCTGACCGGACACACCAAGGAGACCATTCATGTCTAACGCGCTGACCATGGCCGGGCGGAGCCTGCGGCTCTCCGCCCGCAGCCCCGAGGCACTGCTGACCGCGCTGCTGCTGCCCGTCATGCTGATGGTGGTGTTCGTCTACCTCTTTGGCGGGGCGGTGGACATCGGCACCAGCTACGTCGACTACGTGGTGCCCGGCGTATTGCTGCTGTGCGCGGTGACCGGGGCGTCCACCACGGCGGTGACCGTCTGCCAGGACATGGCCGGCGGGATCATCGACCGGTTCCGGTCTCTGGACGTGCCCGGGACGACGGTGCTGGCCGGGCACGTGACCGCCAGCCTGCTGCGGAACATCGCCTCGACCGTGCTCGTCACCGCGGTCGCGTTCGGCATCGGGTTCCGGCCGCATTTCTCGGTGGCCCGCTTCGCCGCCGCGCTCGGCGTCCTGCTGCTGTTCGTCGCCGCGGTCTCCTGGCTGGCCGCCGCGTTCGGGCTGCTGGTGTCCGCGCCGGACGCGGCCAACTCGGCGATGTTCTTCCTGATGTTCTTCTGCTACGCCAGCAGCGCGTTCGTGCCGGTCAGGACGATGCCACGGTGGCTGCGCGGCTTCGCGCTGCACCAGCCGGCCACGTCCGTCACCGAGACCATCCGCGGCCTGCTGCTCCGCCAGCCCGGCGGGCTGCCGCTAGGCACGGCGCTGGCCTGGTGCGGCGGCATCCTGGCCGTCTCGGTAGCCGTCTCGGCCTGGCTGTTCCGCCGCCGCACGGCCTGATCATGGCGACCCAGGTGGGTGTCGGGACGTGACCGACCTGAGGCGGCCGTGTGCACCGCTCCGACGCCTACCGCCGGCGGTAAGGAGCAGGAACGGGTCAGGGTGCCGGCCGGCCGATGCTGGCGACCTTCGCGTCCGCGGCCCGGACCAGATCGGCGGGGGCGAGCTCGATCTCCAGTCCGCGCCGCCCGCCACTGCAGAACACGGTGGCGAAGCTCATCGCGGACGCGTCAAGCACCACCGGGATCCGCTTGCGCTGGCCGACCGGAGAGATGCCGCCCGCCACGTACCCGGTGGCCCGTTCGGCCGTCGTCACCGGGGCCATCGCGGCCTTCTTGCCACCCGCGGCGGTGGCGAGCGTCTTGAGGTCGAGCTGGCCGTCCACCGGGACTACCCCGGCCACCAGGGTTCCGTCCACCTCGGCGATCAGCGTCTTGAACACGCGGTCCGGCGACACGCCCAGGGCCTCGCTCGCCTCACGGCCGTAGGACTCGTGCCGGGGGTCGTGGGCGTACTCGTGCACCGTGAACGGGATCCCGGCCCGCTCGAGCGCGATCGTCGCCGTGGTCCCGCGTCCCGCCACGGTCGGTCACCTTACGGCATGGCGCCCGTCGAGCGAATCACCGTCCCGAGAAAACCAAAGCGAATCACCGTCCTGAGAAAACCATTAGCCGCGCCGTCTGGTGCGTCCGCATAGTGGGGATATGCGGGTGACCTTTCCCCGGCTGCCCGACCACCAGCGTGCCTACGCGCTGGTGGAGCGGGACGACGGGGTCGTGTATCAGCTGTACGGCGGGATGGCCGGGCCTCGGCTGCCGCACGACATCATGCATCTGGTGGTGGAGCGGGAGTTGCGGATCAGGGACGGCATCTGGGGTGGCATCGCGGCGGGCGTCGTCTTCGACAGCATGCGGCACGTCAGCGGCCGCCGCCCGCCGCATGCGGCCGAGCATTCGGCTCAGCTGCGACGCGGTTTCCGGCGCCCGGGCCTGCGCGCCGAACTGCTCGCCGACCTCGTCTCCAGCGCCGCGGCGCTGGAGACGATGACGCCGGAGGAGATCAGGCGGTTGGCGGACGCCAAGCTTTCCGTGCTGCCCGAGACGGACGTCGACCCGGCCGTGATCGCCGCCGCCGCGCGGGCGCTGCAAGTGGAAGCGTCCCGCTGGGCGCGGCTGCGGGTGGGCGAGGAGTTGTGCTACGAGTGGCCGGGCCGGTGATTACCGGGTTGCGCCCGCGGACGCCCGACCGGGAGCATGGGGTGATGGACGCGCCGCCGGACGAGGTCATCGAGAGCGGCCCGGTCACCCTGCGCCGGTACCGCGAGGACGACCTGGACGCCCTGCTCGCGACGGTGACGGAGTCGGCGGGCCACCTGCGCCCATGGATGCCATGGGCGGAAAACATCAGCCGGCCGGCCCAGGCCGAGTTCCTGGCCCAGACCGCGCGGGACTGGGCGGACGGCACGGCCTACAACTACGCGATCTGGGCCGGGCCGCTGCTGGCGGGCGGCATCAGCCTGATGGCCAGGATCGGACCTGGCGGGCTCGAGATCGGCTACTGGGTGCACCAGGCTTACACCCGCCGCGGCCTGGCCACCGTGGCCGCCGCCGCGCTGGTGGAGCAGGCGTTCCGGCTGCCCGGCGTGGACCGGGTGGAGATCGTGCACGACGAGCAGAACGTGGCCAGCGGCGGTGTGCCGCGCAAGCTGGGCTTCACCCAGGTCGGGCGGCGGCCCCTCGACCAGCCGTCGCTGGCCGGGACGGGCGTCGGCGTGGTGTGGCGCCTGGTCCGGCCGCGTGAGTCTGATCCGGTAGCGTAAGCCGGCATGGGATACGGGCAAGCCGATCAGACCGATCGCGAGATGATGGCGCTGGCCCTCGGGCAGGCGCGGGTCAGCCTGGAAGAGGGCGGCGTGCCGGTCGGGGCGGTGCTCGCCGCGGGCAGTGCTAGCCAAGGGTGGCAGGTCGTCGCGGCCGGGCACAACGAGCGGGTGCAGCGCGGCGACCCGGTGGCGCACGGCGAGATCGCCTGCCTGCGCAACGCCGGCCGGCGGCCCTCCTACCACGACACGATCCTGTACACCACGCTGTCTCCGTGCCAGATGTGCACCGGGGCGATCCTGCTGTTCCAGATCCCTCGGGTGGTGGTCGGCGAGGCGCACACGTTCGAAGGCGACCTCGGCTTCCTGGCCGGCCGCGGCGTGGAGATCGTGCTGCTCGAGGAAGAGGGCTGCGTGGCTGCCATGCGGGAGTTCCAGCAGCGCTACCCCGAAGTCTGGAGCGAGGACATCGGCGGCCGTTGACCTGGGCGGATTAGCGAAGACTTAAAGCTGCGGTTGCGCAATGCCCACCCAGGCCGAATGATGCAATACATGCAGGTCCCCTCGCAGGTCGAATACGAGCGGGCGACCAGCGTCGAGCATGCGCTGTCGCTGCTGAGCAGGCCCGACACCCGTGTCGTG
>JBAUAY010000404.1:0-1729 GCA_049676235.1 Streptosporangiaceae bacterium | reverse complement strand
GAACCCGGCCGCTTCGTCATCGAACTGCGCCCGCCGGGGGTGGACAAAGGCACCGCGCTGACCGGCCTGGCTGACGAGCGGGCCGCGCGCTCGGTCTTGTTCTCCGGCGATGACCTCGGGGACCTGCCCGCCTTCGCGGCGGTGCGCTCGCTGCGGGCCGGCGGAATCCCCGGCTGCGCCGTGGCCAGCGCCAGCGCCGAGTCACCGCAGGTCGCCGCCGAGGCCGACCTGGTCGTGGCGGGACCCGGCGGGATCGTGGCCCTGCTCGCTGCGATCGCCGGCCAGCTGGGTCCGGCCAGCTGAGGCGGTAAGTCGGCGGCCGGGCACGCGCCGGGACCGTTCGGACCCTGCTCGCTCCGGGGGGACGACCCCGCGGCCCCCGTAAAAGATCTCTTTGGATCCGAACGATCCGGACCTCACGCCCAGCTATCCGATCCCAGCGAGGCGAGCTGGCCGCCCAGCCAGCGCGCCGGCGGGTCCGCGGCGGCGATAGCGGCCAGCGCGGCGCTCCGGCGCTGGCGTTCGGCGTCGGGCATGACGAGCGCCTGATGCAGGGCCTCGGCCGTCTCGGTGATGTCGTAGGGGTTGACGAGCAGCGCGTCGGCGGCCAGCGTCGCGGCGGCGCCGGCCTCGCGGGAGAGCACCAGCGCGCAGCCGCGTTCGGACAGCACCGGGCCCTCCTGCGCGACCAGGTTCATGCCGTCCCTGACCGGGTTCACCAGCAGGACGTCGGCGACCGCGCAGGCGGCCAGCGACCGCGGGTAATCGTCCTTGACCTCGAGGACCAGCGGGTCCCAGTCCGGGGTGGCGAACTCCTCGGTGATCTCCCGCGCGAGCCGCCGCACCCGGTCGGTGTAGGCGCGATACTCCGCCAGGGCCGACCTGGACGGGTAGGCGAAGGCCAGGTGCACGACGCGGCCCCGCCACTGCGGCCGGGTCGTGAGCAGCTCGCGGTACGCGACGAGGCCGCGGACGATGTTCTTGGATAGCTCGGTCCGGTCGACCCTGACGATCAGCTTCCGCCCGTCCGCCGCCGCCCTGAGCGTGCTGACGTGGGCTTGCACGTCCCCGGCCCGTGCGCGCTCGCGCAGGGCACGAGCGTCCACGCCGAGCGGGTGCACGGCTACTTCGGTGACATGGCCCCGGTAGGTCACCCGCCAGGTGGCGCCCGTGGCCGCCACGTCGGCGCCCAGCATGGCGGCGCAGCACTGCACGAACGCGATGGCCCAGCGCGCGGCGTGGAAACCCGCGCGGTCCGCGCCCAGGATGCCGTCGAGCAGCGCCCGGCCCACCTGTTCGGGGAGCAACCGGTAGTAGTCCGGCGGCGCCCAGGGCGTGTGGCTGAAGTGTGCGATGCCGACGTCACGAGCCGCCTCGCCCAGCCTGTCCCGCAGCATCCGCGGCGTCAGGCACAGGTGGTAGTCCTGGATCAGGACCCGCGTGGCGCCGGCCGGCCGGCGCTCCCGCTCAACTCCCGGGGACAGGGTTTTCTGAGACGGGGTTTTCTGGGACGGGGCTTTCTGGGACAGGGCCTCGCGGGTCAGGGCGCCGGCGAACGCCTCGTTGTAGACCACGTAGGATTCCCAGTCGCGCCGGAACTCGTGGCCGAACTGCGGCTGGTTCGGCGTGTCGAACAGCAGGTGGTGCACGAACCACAGGGCCGAGTTGGCTACGTGGTTGTAGGCGCGGTCGAAGATGTCAGGCGGGATGTCCAGCATCCGCACGCCGA
>JBAUAY010000403.1:0-12669 GCA_049676235.1 Streptosporangiaceae bacterium | reverse complement strand
GCCGTCGCGGCCGCCCGCCGCGCGTTCGAGACCTCGCCGTGGTCCCGGGCCCGCAGCCTGCGGCACCGGGCCCGGACCGAGATGGCCGGCCGCTTCGACGCCCACGCCGAAGAACTCGGCACGCGGGTGACCAGGGAGAACGGCAAGAAGATCGCCGAAGGCCGGTTCGAGGGGACATCCCCCGGCCCCACGCTCAGGCACAACGCGGCCCAGGCCCTGACCGACACCGGCATCTCGGCCGAGGTCGCACCGGGGCAGTGGTTCAGCACCTACGCCGAGCCAGCCGGCGTCGTCGGCATCATCGTCCCCTGGAACTCTCCCGTCGCCCTGCTCATCCGGTCGCTGGCTCCGGCGCTGTCCGCGGGGAATACCGTCGCGGTCAAGATGCCCGGCCAGACCGCGCTCGTGGCCAACCTGGTCGCACAGATCATCGCCGAGGTCACGTCGCTGCCCCGCGGTGTCGTCAACATCTTCACCGAGTCCGGCAACACGGGCGCCCCGTACCTGGTCGCCTCACCCGATGTCCAGGTCATCAGCTACACCGGCAGCACCACGGTCGGGCGCATCGTCGCCGCGAACGGCGCCCCCACTCTCAAGCGGATGAACCTCGAGCTCGGTGGGAAGACGCCGATGATCGTCTTCGACGACGCCGACCTCGATGCCGCCGTTCCGCTGCTCGCGGCGGGGATCACGACCTTCGCCGGGGAGTTCTGCATGACCGGCTCGCGGATCCTGGTGCAACGCGGGGTGGCCGATGAGGTCCGCGCCCGGCTGGCCGGCCTGCTCGAAAACGTGCGCGTCGGCGACGGGATGGACCCGGACACGGATATGGGGCCGCTCATCGACAAGGCCGACGTCGCCCGCGTCGACGGCATGGTGCAGGCGGCCCTGGCCTACGCCAAGCCGGTCGTGCGCGGCGGTCCCGCGACCGAGGGCGCCCTGGCCGCCGGGGCGTTCTACCGGCCGGCCCTGCTCGAAGTCGAGGACGTCCGCACCGAGATCGTCCAGAAGGAGGTCTTCGGCCCGGTCGCGACCTTCGAGGTCTTCGGCACCGAGACCGACGCCATCGCGCGCGCCAACGCCACCGAATACGGCCTCGCGGCCGGCATCTTCACCACCAGCATCAACACCAGCCGCCGGGTCAGCCGCGGGCTCCACGCCGGCACCGTGTGGACCAACACCTGGGCGGCGATCAACGACGGCTTCGCCGAGGGCGGCTACAAGCAAAGCGGCATCGGCCGGCTGCGCGGCCCGCTGGCCATCACCGAGTTCCAGGAAGCCAAGACCGTCGTCCACGCCATCCCGCCGTTTCAGGCCTAGCCCGCCGCTAACCCGAAAAGGAGAATGACATGCCCGCCAGTCCAATCGAGGTCGTCGGCCAATGGATGCAGAACCTGCTGGACCCCGACGTCGTCAACCGCCTGGTCGCCCCGGACGCCACCTACGTCTCGCTCAACACCGAAGACGACGAGCTGAACAAGATCATGCCGTGGGCCGGCACCTCACACGGCCCGCAGGCGTTCCTCGGCAATCTCGGTGAGATGTTCACCCGCTGGGAAAACCAGGCGTTCAACGTGACCACGATGTTCGCCTCCGACGAGAACGTGGCCGTGTTCGGCGACTTCCGCTACAAGTCGAATTCCCTGGGCAAGGTGGTGAGCTCGCCCTTCTCGATCCTGGTGAAGGTCGTCGACGGGAAGGTGACCTACCTGCAGTTTCTCGAGGACACCTACGCCACCACGGCCAGCTTCCGCTCCGGCGGCTCCTGGACCGTCCAGACGCAGGCCGGCGCCGAGCCGTTCCAGGTCTGACGTTCAGGATCACCGGCAGTGCTCCGGTGCGCGCAGACGCCGCGCCGAAGCGCAGCTGCCACTTGAATCATCGAGTGATCGGTATCTTTGGTCTATGTCCGAAGGAGCCCACCAGGGTGCCGAGAAGCCGCCCGTGAAGTGGCTGACTGCCGCCGAAGTCGACTCCTGGCTGTCCGTGGTGCGGTTGATGACCTGGCTGCCTTGGTCGATCGATCAGCAGCTGCGGCGCGATTCCAACCTGGGGATGGTCGAGTACCAGGTCATGGCCAGGCTGTCGCAAAGCCCCGAGCGAACCCTGCGGATGAGCGCGCTGGCCGACCTCGCCAACGCGTCCCTGTCCCGGCTGTCGCACCTGGTCAAGCGGCTCGAGGAGCGAGGCCTGGTGCGCCGCGAGCCTGATCCGGCCGACGGGCGGTTCACCAACGCCATCCTGACCGATAAGGGCTTCCAGACCCTCGCCGAAGCGGCGCCCGGGCACGTGGCCCATGTGCGATCGCTCGTCATCGACGTCTTGTCGCCCGAGCAGCTGCGACGCCTCGGCCTGGTCGCGGACCGCATCACGTCGCGTATCGACACCTCCGAAATCAACTAGTAGTCGCTACCGCCGGCGTCGGCCGATGCAGCGCTGGGCTGCAGCACGGACGAGCCGAGCCACTGGCTGACGCGCAGCGCGAGTTCGACGTCGTGGCGGTTCTTCCCGGCCGGTCGGCCCAGGCTCTCCTCGGCCTTGCGGATCCGGTACTGCACTGTGTTCTTGTGCAGCACCAGCTGCTCGGCCGCCGTCTTGTAGCTGCCCCTGGATTGCAGGAAGACCAGCAGCGTGTCCCGCAGCCGGGCGTGATGCTCATCGTCGGTGGCCAGGCCCGCCAGCGTGGCCAGCACCCACGCCCGCAGCAGCTCCGCCGAGCCGAGCATCATCGCCACCGGCGCGACCTCCCCGAACGTCACGACCCTCGGTGGGGTACCCGCGGCCAGCGCGACCGCCTGCGCGGCAAGAGCCTGCTGATGTGTCAGGCGGAACCCGGTGACGCCCCGGGCCGCGTCACCGAAGGCGAAATGCAGGTCGCCGTCCATCCCGGCCGCGGCGGCTCCGGCGGCGTCGAACCTGTCCCGGATCCCCAGCGGCAGCCAGGCCCACGCGCTGGATTCATCGCGGGGGAGGAACACCGGCTCACCGGCGCCGGCTATCTTCGCGGCGACGTGGCTGATCGCGTGCTCCAGCCGGGTGACGCTGCCAGCAGCGGCCGTCGCGTCGGCCGTCCAGCACACCAGGCCCACGTGGTACTGGCGCAGTCGGCAGCCCAGGGCGGCTTCTGTCGCGCTCACGCTGATCCGCTCACCGGACAGCAGGTCGCGGATCCGGGCCGCCCGCGCGGCGTTCCGTTTCCGCAGCCAGTTCTCCCTCTCCCGAGTGTAGGCAGCGACCATCTCTTCGGAGGTCTGGTCAATGTACCCGGCCACGATCCTGGACAAGCTCAGCGTGGTCGCGATGATCATCTCGGCGTCACCGGTGTGTTCGGCTAGCTCGGTGAGCAGCCAGTCGGAGAAGCGCGCGTGCCCGAGCCGGTAGGCGCGCAGCAGCGCGGTCAGCGGTGTGCCACGCTGCGCCAGTCGGCGCGCGTACTCAACGGCTACGGTCGGGGCCCGCACGGCGGCCAGATCGATCCGGTGCTGCATGATCTGCAGGCACGCCTCCACGTTGCTGTCGATGTTGGAGGCGAGCAGGGCGCGCAGCGGCTTGTCGAGGTCCAGTTGCGGGATCTCTCCGAGTATCTCCTTGTAGACATCCTCGGACACGGCGGCGGCTTGCCGACCAACCGCAGTGGCGACGTCGGCCACTAGCTCGGCGACCGCGGGATAGTCCATGTCCGTCTGTGGATCCCGGGCGTGGGCCTGCTGTCCGCCTGCCGCGGTGTCGGTGCGGCCGTGGGGCTCGGGGCTCTGCTCCGGCCGCGTCCTGGCCGCGGACCGCATCATGTCGCGCATCGACACCTCCGAAATCAACTAGCCACGCCACCCGTCGGCACGGTGGTCAGCCGTCGATGCCGAGCAGGGCGCTGGCGTTCTGGTCGAGGATGGCGCGTGCGGCGGCGGTGTCGATCTGGGGGTCGCGGATGTAATCGACGGCACGGACGAAGATGTCCCCGTTTTCGTAGGGGAAGTCGGTTCCGAGCAGGAGGCGGTCCGCGCCGAACGAGTCGATCGCGCACCGCAGGGCGGGGATGTGTACTGGGCGGCCTGCTCGTCGATGAACGCCTGCTGGACCGGGTGGAGCCGGCCGCCGTCCAGCAGCCCCTCCACGGTGGTGACCGGGCCGCCCACAGCCGACACCGCCAGGTCACACGACGCGCGGGCGCGACCCTCTATGAGTACGAAACACGCCCCGCACAACCCCATCCCGCAGCCGAACTTCGGCCCGGCCAAGCCCAGCTCATGGCGGAGCACGTCGAGCGACGGCGTATCCGGCTCGCGGGCCACGCTGCGCTCGGCGCCGTTCACCCTCAGCCGGAACTCGGTCTCCGTCATGTCAGCACTCCAAATTTAGTCCGGGAGCTCCAGCCCATTAGAAGCTTTATTGACTTGAAATGTCAAGTGTGATAACAAGCCAGCTGGCTCACGACCCGGCCCGGCACTGGTCCGGAAACGTCATTATCGTCGAGTTCCAGCGGTCGCGTGACGACGTCCGCTGGGTCAGAGGACGCTAAGCTAAGCTTGAACAATCAAGTCATGAATAATTCTTGATCGTTCAAGTCCTTCGCTCGCTTAGCCCTGCGATCACCTGATCCCGGCGATGCGGAGTCACCTGCCCGTCTCCCACCATGGCCGCATGGAAGTTGACACGAACGCGGCGCCTGCCGTTCAGAGAAGCCGACACCGCTCCGGCTTCTGGGCCGTGGCGTTCGCCTTTCTGATCGTCATGGCGTTCGCGACGCTCCCGAGCCCGCTCTACGGTCTCTACCGGACGCGAGATCACCTCTCGGCCTTCGTCATCACCATCGTTTTTGCGATCTTCGCGGCCGGGACGATCATCACGCTGCTGGGGGAGCGCTTCATCGCCGCACGCATCGGGCGCCGGGGCGCGGTGCTCGCTGGCGTGGCGACGATGATGGTGGCCGCGGGGTTGCTCGCAGCGTGGAAGGATCTGCCCGCACTGCTGGTCGGGCGCTTCCTCACCGGCGTGGCGATCGGGCTGGCCGCGGGCGTTGCCATCCCGTACCTTATAGAGCTGCGTCTGCGCGCCGATCCGACCGCGTCCGCGGTCCGTGCCCAGGTCATCGGCACCTCAGTGAACGTCGGCGCACTTGGAATCGGCCCATTGGTGGCCGGCATTCTTGCGCAGTGGGCGACGCAACCGCTGACCTTGTCCTACCTCCTCTTCGTCGCGCTAGGGGCGGTCGCTCTGATTGGCGTGGCGCCCGCACCCGAGACGGGCACGCCAACCCCGCGAGCAGCAACGGAGAACCGGCAGGCTCGTTCGCGGCGTTCGGTCAGGCTTCCCGTTCCGGCAGCAGCCGCGACCATTGCGGCCTTTTCCTCGACGGGCCTGTTCGCCGGGCTGTCCGGACTCTTCCTGGCCACCACGTTTCACCGTCCCTCGCATGCACTGTCCGGCGCGACGCTGTTCCTGGTGTTCTCGGCCGGAGTGGTGTCCCAGTTGTCCACGACCAGGCTGCGAGCGTCACGGGTGCTCGCACTCGGCATGATCTTCATGGTCGTAGGCCTAGTGCTCCTCGTGGTCGCGGTCCGTCTTTCGACACCCAGCCTCGCGCTGTTCCTGATCGGGGGTGTGCTGATCGGCGCGGGTGCGGGTGCGGTTTACAAAGGCACCACCGGGCTCGTGCTCCAAGCAACCCCGCCCGAAAACCGCGTCGCGATGACGTCGGCCCTGGTCATCGCGGTCTTCGTCGGACTCTCGGTCCCTGTGCTGGGAGCCGGAGTCGCGCTGAACGAAGGTGCAAGTGCGCCCGACACAGTGCTCGTCTTCGCCCTCCTCGTCGCGCTGGGCGTTTGCGTCTCGGGTTGGGCGCTGCTGGGACGCCGACTCGCAGGCTCGGACTGAATCAATTGCCCGAACCTGTTACTCCTCCACCTCGGGCTGCAGCCCAGCGGTATGCCCCGCAGGGCCCACCGGATCCGTTGGCGGGGTGCTGCAGGCGGCCGCCGAGGCGGCGCCCGGCCGGCTCGATGTCCCATCGAGCCGGTGATAGCCGGCTGAATGCTCCATCGTGCCGTTTGGCTCGGTGGCCTGGCAGTTACTGCAGGGGTACGAGAAACTTGACGTGGCATTGGATGTCGGGAGGCGGCGGCAGGCCAGCGCGCCGGGATCGGGTTCAGGCAAGCGCTTTAGGGCAAACCCTCCAAAGCTAGCTCAGTCAGCTCCGCGGCTGATTCAGCGCGGCGACCTTCTCGCGTCCCCGTGAATCAAGTACCAAGTGAAGCCTCGCTGACTTGAGATTTCAAGATCGGACACAAGCCACCTGGCCCGCGAGCCAGCTCGACGCGATCTGGAAATCGCGTTATTATCGAGTTCCAGCCCGTGCTTGACGATGCCGTAAGCGCCGGAGAGCGCGGGGTTCGACGATGCCAGAAGCCGGAGAACGCGAGATTTGACTTGAAGAGTCAAGTCATAGATAATGTTTTGGTGGTTCAAGTCCTTCGCTAGGGAGCACCGACCGCCATGGCTGTCAAGCACCTTCCGGTCGTCGGCCGTCCGACGAGTCCGCCGACCCCACTGCGCACGATCCCCATCGAGGAGCACTTCTACCGCAACGCAGCGGCACTCTTCGGCCTCCCGAGGTGAGTCACTATCCTGATCCGGTGATCGAAGGAGCCCGGCGCGAGGCCGAGGCGCCGCCGGTGTGGCTGACCGCGGCGGAACTGGGCCCGTGGCTCTCCCTGGTGCGGTTGATGACCTGGCTCCCCTGGTCGATCGATCAGCAACTGCAGCGCGACTCGAACCTGGGGATGGTCGAGTACCAGGTCATGGCCATGCTGTCCGAAAGTCCGGAGCGCAGGATGCGGATGAGCTCGCTGGCCGAGGTCACCAACGCGTCGCTGTCGCGGCTGTCGCACCTGGTCAAGCGGCTCGAAGAGCGAGGCCTCGTGCGCCGCGAGCCTGACCCCGCGGACGGGCGGTTCACCCATGCCATCCTGACCGATAAGGGCTTCCAGACCCTCGCCGTGGCGGCGCCCGGGCACGTGGCCCACGTGCGATCGCTGGTCATCGACGTCCTGTCGGCCGAGCAGCTGCGACGCCTCGGCCAGGCCGCGGACCGCATCATGTCACGCATCGACACCTCCGAAATCAACTGATCGGGACGCGCGCGGCCCAGCGGGCCGTCAGGCAAGGAGCCGAACCGATGCAGGAGCGCTGGGTCCGGCTGCGCCGCTCGCTGTGGCAGCCGCCGCGTCCGCACGGCGAGCAGCCGCGCGAGCGGGTGGTCGGGCCGCTCGAGCTGTTCTACGACCTGGCCGTGGTGGTGCTGGTCGCCCAGGCCGCCCACCGGCTGGCCGGGCACCTGAGCTGGGCCGGGCTCGGCCAGTTCGCGGTGGTGTTCACGCTGGTCTGGATCGCCTGGGCCAACGGCAGCCTGCATCATGAGCTGCACGGCCACGACGACGCCCGGGCCCGTAGCACGTTCTTGCTGCAGATCCTGGTGCTGGCCGCGATGGGCGCGTTCATCTCGCAGGCCGGCGGGGCACGGGGGGCGGCGTTCGCCGTCGCCGCGGCGGTGCTGTTCGCGGTGCTGACCGTGCTGTGACTACTGGCCGCGCGCGGCGACCGCCCCGAATACCGCCGGCCGTCCCGGCTGTTCGTCGCCGGGACGGCGGCCTGCGCGGTGCTGCTGACCGGCACCGCCCTGCTGCCGGCCGGCGCCTGCGTGCCGGCCTGGGGCGCGCTGGACGTCGCCTACCTGGCCGGGTTCGCCACCGTCCTGCTCACCACCGACCCGGCCGACGCGCCCGGCATTATCATCACCGAAGCGCTGACCGAACGGTTCGGGGCGTTCATCATCATCGTGCTCGGCGAAACCCTCACCGGGCTGTCCAGCCGGCCGGTCAGCGCGCTCACCCTGGCTGTGGGGCTGGCGGCGGTCGTGGTCGGCTTCGGCGCCTGGTGGACGTACTTCGACTTCGCCGGACAACGACAACCTCGAACCGAACGGCCGGCCAGCGTGCAGTGGATACTCGGTCACCTGCCGCTCACGGCCGCGGTCGCCGCGATGGGCGCCGCCATGGTCAGCCTCGTCGACCACGCTCACGACGGCCGCACCCCGGCCGCCACGGCGTGGGTGCTGGGCGCGGGCGCCGCCGTCGTGCTGGTCGCGACCATGGTCCTGGCCGAGACCCTGCCGGCCTGGGACCGCGACCGCAGCCTGTACCGGCCGCTCGCCCGCACCTGCACTGTCTCCGCCGTGGCCTGCCTCGGCCTGGCCGCCGCACGGCCGGGGCCGCTTCTCCTGGCCCTCGGGCTCGTCCTCCTGCTCAGCATCCCCTGGGTATACGCCGTCGCGAGCCGCCTGGCCGGAGCCGCGGGGGGATCTGACCGCGACTCCGGTCCGTCTGGCGTGAAGGTTTCGGATGCCGCCCCGAGCTTAAGGAGGTCCGCTACGGCGGGCCGCCCGGCGGACCTTCGGGGGTGAGATCGACGATCCGCTGAAGCAGCGGAACGGCCTGAGAAAGAATGCCTTGTTCGTGTTGATTGAGCTCGTAGGTCAGTCGTTCGGCCAGCCAGTCCTGCTTCACCGCCCGGGCGTCGTCGAGCGCGAGCCGGCCCGCGTCGCTGACGGTGATGATGCTCTGCCTGCCGTCGCGGGAGTCCGCCGCCCGGTCCACGAGTCCTTGCGCCTCAAGACTAGCCACGATCGCCCCCATTGACTGCGACCGTGTGCCCTCAGCCCGCGCTAGCTGTGAGATGGTCTGCGGGCCGCCGGTCTCAAGCCTGAGCAAAGCAGACTCCTGCGACCAGGTGAGATCGCCCGGACTGGCCGTGGACCGCAGCCGCCGGATGAGCCCGACTGTCACGGCCCGAAGCTGAGCTGCCACAGCGGCCTGGTCGATAGGTGACGAGTCGCCTTCAGTTCTCACCAGCCCATCGTCTCCCAAACAGCGCGCTTTCCGCCACCAATATATGAAGCTTGTCTTCGAAGTTAACCTTCATATATTGTCGAATCGCCGCGACCATCCGGCCACGGCCCGGGCTGATGCTCGAGGAGGAAGGTTGAAAGCCGCAGTCGTTGACGCCGTTGGCGCCGGTTTCACGATCGCTGAAGTGGAGCTGGCACATCCGCTGGGGCGGGAAGTACTCATTGATGTTCGGGCCTCCGGTCTTTGCCACACCGATCTGACGATCGCCACTCAGGACATGGGCGTGTTCCCGATGCCGGTGCTGTGCGGGCACGAGGTCGCCGGGGTCGTGCTCGAGGCAGGCCCGCAGGTGACGCAGTTCCAAGCTGGCGATCGCGTAGCGGCGTGCCTGGTTCAGAGCTGCGGGACATGCGCGGTTTGCCTCGCAGGGCGCCCGTTCCAGTGTCCGAACGGCGCCACGCTGATGCGCACGGCAAGTCAGGCGCCGAGGGTTAGCCGAGGTGGTGAAGCCGTCACCCAGGCTTTTGGATTGGGTGGTTTCGCGGCGCAGGCGCTGATCCACGAAAACCAGCTGGTGAAGATCCCGGCCGAGATGCCATTCCCGCAAGCGGCCCTGCTTGGTTGCGGTGTGGTCACCGGGGCCGGTGCCGTGCTCAACACGGCGCAGGTCCGCCCCGGGGATACGGTGGCGATCATTGGTGCCGGCGGTGTGGGTCTCAACGCGGTAACCGCGGCATCGCTGGCAGGTGCCGCCCGGATCATCGCGGTTGACATCCATGACGCCACACTCCAGAAGGCACTGCGGTTCGGCGCGACCGATGTCATCAACTCGGCGACGGTCAACCCTGTGGAGGCGGTCCGTGAACTGCTGCCCGGTGGGGTTGACAGGGTGTTCGACTTCGTTGGACTCAACGAGGTCACGGCCCGTGCGCTGGAGATGCTGACCGTGGGTGGGGCGCTTTACCTCATCGGGGTTTCCGGTCCGGACTCGCAGGTCACGGTCAATCTCGTCGATGCCGTGCTGCGGCAGCCCCGCGTCGTCGGGGTCAACACAGGCTCGACCAACTTCAAGCGCGACATCCCGCTGTATTCCCGGATGTATCTCGACGGACGGCTCGAGCTGGACGCGCTGGTGTCCGCCGAAATCGGCCTGGACCAAATCGAGTCCGGCTACCAGAAGCTCGCCGACCCGGAAGTTAGCCGAGTCGTCATCACCAGATTCTGAATCAACACCGCCTCGCTCAGCGAGTTGGACCACGAAAGGCTGACCATGACTTCCCATACGACTATCTCGCCGCAGGAAGCGGCCGACCGGCTGGCTATCCGGGAGCTGGTTGACGCCTACGCCCATTGCGCCGACCGGCGCGACGCCAAGGGCCAGATGGCCCTGTTCACCCAAGACACCCGCTTCCTGGTGTTCTATGACCTGACTTCCGAGGAACCGTCCCAGGAGCTGCACGGTCGAGAGTCTCTGGCCCCGGTGTTCGACGACCTCAACCAGTACGTCGCCACCATGCATTTCAACGGGCAGAGCACTATCTCACTAGACCGGGACCGGGCCACCGGCGAGAGCTACTGCCTGGCCCATCACCTTTCGGTCGCCGCGGACGGGCAGCGCACGCTGATGGTCGCGTCCATCCGCTATCTTGATGAATTCGTCAAGCAGGATGGGCAGTGGCTCTTCGCCGAGCGCCGGCTGATGGTCAACTGGATCGATAGGCGCCCGTCTAAGGCGTGATACCAAGGACGCGACGGCAGGGGCGGGCAAGCCGAGCCGCTTGCCCGCCCAGCTCTCAGATCGCCTTCAGCGCCTCGGTTTTGGTCACGACTCGGCCCAGGGCGCCGAGTTCGTGCAGGTTACCGAACACCTCCAGGCGGATGGACTGGTCTAGACCGCCAACGCGGACCGGTTCGTAGCCCGCGGTGCGGATCAGGTCGGCGACCTGCTCGCCCGCGGCGTTGTCGTCGGCGGCGTAGAACAGCACCGCGCGCTCAGGCTCCCGCCGGGCGGCGGCGGACAATGTGTCGGCCGACAGCGTGCCGAACGCCTTGACCAGCCGCGCTCCCGGCGGCAGCAGGCTGGCCAGGATCTGGCCGGAGGACTCCTGCTCGCCGATGATCTTCTGGAAGCCGCCCTTGCCGTCGGGTCCCACCGGGTTGGTGGGGTCGATGATCACCTTGCCGGCCAGCCGGTCGCCGTACTGGGCGACGAGCTCCTTGAAGACGTCGAACCAGACCGCGGGCACGAGCACGCCGGCCCGCTCGACCGCCTCATCGACGCTCACCACCTCGGCGTGCCCGCCGAGGTCGGATGCGAACTTGCGGGCCGTCTCCTCGTCGCGCCCGGCGAGCAGGAAGTCCTGGCCGCCCGCCGCGAAGGCCGCCGCGAGCCTGCCGCCGAGGTTGCCGGTGCCGATGATCGCCACCGTGCTGTCTGAAATGGTCATCTTGATCTACCTTCCGTGATGTGGTTTTCCGCGTGTTGAACTTGAACGTTCAGTCAGGTTCTAGATGGGCTCGCTCACCGGGTTGTACGAGAACAAGCCGAGCGTCACGGCGGTCTTCCCGCTGTTGGGACCGGAAGCGGTCGAGCCGTGGTGTTGCGTTCCCTGGAAGCGGGCGGCCAACTGGACGCCGTTGGCCCGATCTCGTCGCGCCGCCTGGTACCGGGAAAACGCCTCCGCGAGGTCCTGTGACGCGGCGAAGGCGCGGCCCAGGACCATTCCGTCCTCGATGGCCATGCAGGCGCCTTGACCCAGGTACGGGGTCATGGGATGAGCCGCATCGCCCAGCATCGTGACCCGGCCGCTGGTCCACACCGGCAGCGGCTCCCGGTCTCTCAGGCCCCACTTGAACAGATCCGTCTCGGGGATCGCGGCGATGAGTTCTCGCACGGGTTCCGGGAAATCATCGAACAGGCCGAGGAATTCCCGCACGGTGGCCGGAATAGACCACCCCTCGGCCTGCCACTGCGAGGCCTGCGCGTTACCCAGCAAGTTCATCGTGGTCTGATGCCTCAGCGGGTAGTGGATCAAGGACCGGCCGGCGCCGACGTAGAGCGCGTAGGGGTCCGCGATGATGGCCGGGGGTACCCGCGTGATGGGAACTAGGGCCCGCAGCGCCACGTGCCCGGTATACGACGCGTCCTGCCCGCCGAAGACGGCGTTGCGGACCGCCGAGGCTCCGCCGTCGGCGCCGATAAGGGCCGGAGCTGCGAAGGTGGCGCGGTTCGAGAAGTGGGCGACCACCTGGTCGCCGTCTTGCTCGAGGTAGTCGAAACGGTGATCGAGCGCAATGGCGTCCGGGTCGTTCTTGGTCACGGCATCGGTCAGCGCCACGTGCAGGTCGGCCCGGTGAAGATTGCGGTAAGAGGCGCCGAACTCAGGCATGAATGAATCAGGGTCAGGCCCTCGCTCGAGCTCGCTGCCGTCGTCCGCGCTGCGGACGAAGTAGCGCGGCGTTTCTCCGGCCTGCTCAGCCAGGGCCGGGCCGATCCCGAGGAAATCAAGGGCGCTCATGGCATTCGGCGTGATGGTGACGCCCGCGCCGATCTCCCGCAGGGCCCGGGCTTGCTCGAAGACGCGGACCGGCACGCCGAAATGCTGGAGAGACAGGGCGGCCGTCAGGCCGCCGATCCCGCCCCCGATGATCGCGACCGGGCCGTCAAGATAGTGAGTCATTACATCCCTCCGGGCGACAATCAGCCGGCGGCCGGGCTCAGGGAGGCATGCATCTCCCAGATCAGGACCTCGCTGGGCTCGGCAGCGGT
>JBAUAY010000402.1:0-1691 GCA_049676235.1 Streptosporangiaceae bacterium | reverse complement strand
GTCACCGGGCTCGACGCCGCCACGTCCCAGGTCACCTTGCCGTAAGCCTGGACGAAGTAGGGATAGCCGTCGGCGGCGGCGTACAGCGCGTCGAGCGCGTCGCTGGTGAAGGTCACGTCCTCCCGCTGGGCCGGTGCGAGCAGCGCCAGGTCAGCCGCTTCCCGGTCCAGGCGATCGATCCGGGTGTACCTGAACAGTCGCTCGGAATAGCTCTTGCTCGCCGAGAGCACGGAGGGCAGATGAGGCAGGCCCGCACCGACGACGATGAGAGGACCGCCGGTCTGCGACAACTCGTGGCAGGCGGCGCACAGGGCCGATACGTCAGCCGCCGGCACGTCCTGCATCTCGTCGACGAACAAGGCGATCCCGACGCCAAGGTCGGCGGCGACCGAGGCGGCCTCGGCGAACAGTTCCGTGAGGTCGACCTCGAGATCACCGGAATCCGCCCGACCGCGCTGAGCGGGCACGTCGATGCCCAGCGCGACCGTGACCGAAGAGCCTTTGGGTGCCTTCGGATCGCGCAGGGCGAAGGCCTTGAGGACGCCGAGGAAATACTCGAGCCGGTCCGGGGCGCGGTGCCTGGGCGCGAGCTCCCGCACGGCCATGTGCAACGCGCCTGCGACCGGCCGTCTGATCGACTGGTCGGGCCTGGCCTCGATCTTGCCGGTGCCCCATAGCCGCTGCAGCGCCATCGACCTGAAGGTGTTCAGCAGCACCGTCTTGCCGACCCCACGCAGCCCGGTCAGCACCATGCTCCGCTCCGGGCGGCCGCGGGCTATCCGCTCGAGCACCACCTCGAACTGGCCGATCTCCCGGTCACGCCCGGTTAGCTCGGGCGGTCGCTGCCCCGCCCCGGGGGCGTACGGATTGCGCACCGGGTCCATAGCATCGGACTCTATAGCCAGGTCTAGCCAGGACCCTAGATTTGCTTAGAAAGCCCTACCGGCGTGTCGCGGGCCGGGCCCGTCATTGATCCTGGGGCTTGTTAATGCGGGCCAGGAAGGCGTTGTAGGCGGCCAGGTGCTCGTCGTCGTCGACACTCTCTCTGTCGCTGGCTCGGTCGCTGGCTCTGTCGTCGGCCGGGGCGGCCGACGACCCGCCGCGTCCGGCGTTCGCGTCCTGGTGCGCGCTGACCAGCGTGGCGAAGTTCGAGCGGCGCGCGGACTCGAGCCAGCCAAGGCCGCCGTCGCTGCGCTTTTCCCGGCTCCAGGCGAAGAACACCGCCATCACGAGCGCGAACATGATGCCGGCGCCGCCCACCCACATCACCGCGCCGCCGATGTGCACGTCACTGATCGGGCTAGGCGCCCACGTCGGACGCTGTTTCGCCAGGGCAGGGAACGGGTTGCTGCCCTCCGAGCCGAGGACCAGCCCGGTGAACGCGTCCACCGGCATGGCGATGAAGAGCAGGAAGATCCGGGTCGGGTAGGAGACCCGCCACCGGATCGGCTCCCGCCCGATCAAGGGCAGGAAGTACAAGTAGCCCGCGGCCAGGTAGAGCACGTGCTCACCGTCGTGCACGGTGCCGTTGGCCTCCACCAGGTTCATGAAGCCGGTCAGGTGCGTGCCGACGATGACGCCCACGTAAAGCGCGACTCCGAACGGCGGCCAGGTGATAGCGGCTAGCACGCGCGAACGCAGTGCCTTCTTGGCCCACGTGTGGAGCGGATTACGGCTCGCGTGCAGCAGCA
>JBAUAY010000401.1:0-4893 GCA_049676235.1 Streptosporangiaceae bacterium | reverse complement strand
GCGGTCGGCGAAGAAGCGGTACAGGGAGGGGATGGCCACCCCGGCGCGTTCGGCGATGGCCCGGGTGGTGGCCGCGTCCACGCCCTGGGTGCCGACGATCTGCTCGGCGGCGGCGAGGATCTGCCGGACGGTGCGCCGGCTGCGCTGCTGGGTGGGCTCCCGGCGGACCCTGGCGGTGGTGGTCATCTGTCCCTCCAGTATCACACGGGCCCGCGGCGCCGGGCCGGATCGGATCGTGCCGGGGCGTATCCCCCGGCCGGGCCGCTGCGCGCTCCGGCTGGCCCGCAGGACCGATTTGCCGGGCCGGCCAGGAAATAAACTATAACACGAGTCATGTTATAGTTCTTGATATTGCCACCTCCGCCGAGAGCGAGAAGCCCATGACCCAGCTCCTGCCGCCGCGCAGCGGACCCGCCGCTGCCGCCGTGACTAACGGCCCGGCCGCCGGCCCGGCCCGCTGCCCGCACGTGCGGGTGGCGGTCATCGGCACCGGCTTCGCCGGCCTGGCCGCCGTACACGCCCTGCGGGACGCCCACATCGATGACTTTGTCGTGCTGGAGCGCGCCGCCGAGGTCGGCGGCACCTGGCGCGACAACAGCTACCCGGGCATCGCCTGCGACGTGCCCTCCCACCTGTACTCGCTGTCGTTCGCCCCGAACCCGGACTGGCAGCGCACCTTCTCCGACGGCGCCCAGATCCAGGACTACTCCCGGCAGGTGGCCCGCCGCCTGCGCATGGACGAGGTCACCGAGTTCGGCGCCGAGGTGCTGGCCGCCAGCTGGCAGGAGACCCGGCAGTGCTGGCAGATCAGGACCGCCGCCCGCGAATTCAGCGCCGATGCCATCATCGATGGCTCCGGCGGCCTGTCCGACCCGGCCTGGCCCGGCATCGACGGGCTGGACCGGTTCCGCGGCACGATCTGCCACTCGGCCCGCTGGGACCACGACGCCGACCTGTCCGGCAAGCGGGTCGCGGTCATCGGCACCGGCGCCTCCGCCGTCCAGATCGTGCCCGCCATCCAACCCCAGGTCGCCGCGATGACCGTCTTCCAGCGCACCCCCGGCTGGGTCCTCCCGCGGCTGGACCGGAACACCACCCGCACCGAGCGGCGGCTGCTGCGCGCCGTCCCCCCGCTGCAGCGAGCCCTGCGCGCCGGCCAGGCACTCGGCCGCGACGGGGTACTGTCCCAGGTGATGCACCGGCGCTCGGTGCGCCGCATCGTGCAGGCGATCGCCACCGCCCACCTGCGCCGCGCCGTGGCCGACCCGGCACTGCGCGCCAGGCTGCAGCCCACCTTCGAGCTCGGCTGCAAGCGCATCTTGATCTCCAGCACGTGGTACCCGGCGCTGACCCAGCCCAACGTGCAGGTCGAGACCTCCCCGATCCGGCAGGTGACAGAGCACGCCGTGGTGACCGCCGACGGCCGGGAGCACCCAGTCGACGTCATCGTCCTGGCCACCGGCTTCCACGTCGCCGACGCGCCCATCGCCGCCCGGCTGCACGGCCGTGACGGGCGCTCGCTGGCCCAGACCTGGGGACCCTCGCCGCGCGCCTACCGGGGCGTGACCACGGCGAACTTCCCGAACCTGTTCCGCATCGGCGGCCCGGGGACGGCCACCGGCCACATCTCGCACATCCTGCAGATCGAATCCGGCGTCCGCTACGCCATCGGGGCGCTCCGCGCGATGGACACGCACCGGCTGGCCAGCGTCGAGGTGACCGAGGCCGCCGAGCGCGCCTACGCCGCCAAGGTCGGCCAGATGCTCGCCGGGACCGTCTTTGTCACCGGCGGCTGCACCAGCTGGTACCTGGACAAGTCCGGCCAGGCCTCGGCCGCCTGGCCCTCCACGGCCCGCCGCTACCGCCGCTGGACCCGGCGCTTCGACATCGAGAGCTACCACACCACCCCCCGCGCTGCCCGCCTCCGGCCGGACCAGGCAGCCCCGCTGATCAGCCCCCAGACCCCCGCCGCGGCACCGGCTGCCGCGATGGCCCAGATCGGAACAACGTCATGACCAGGAAAGCAGAAGTCGCCGGCAAGATCGCCGTCATCACCGGCGCCGGATCAGGGATCGGCAGCGCGACCGCCAGGCTGCTCGCCGCCCGCGGAGCCAAGGTGCACCTCGCCGACCTCAACGCCGACGCCGCCGAAGCGGTCGCCCGGCATATCCGACAGGCCGGCGGCACCGCCGAAGCCCACGCCGTGGATGTCGCCGACCCGGCCGCAGTCGAGGGCCTCGCCAAGGCCGTCTACGACGCCAGCGGCCGGGTCGACATCCTGCACAACAACGCCGGGATCGCCCACGCCGGCAACATCGAGGCCACCACCATCGAGGACTGGCAGCAGGTGATCGGCGTGAACCTGCTCGGCGCCGCCTACGGCATCCAAGCCTTCGTGCCGCGGATGCTCACCCAGGGCGGGCCCGCCTCGATCGTCAACACCGCATCCCTGGCCGGGCTCGTGCCAGCGGCGCTGATGGCCCCCTACTGCGCCTCCAAGTACGGGGTGGTCGGGATGACCGAGGCGCTGAACGCCGAGCTGTCCGGCCAGGGCATCCACGTCAGCGCGGTCTGTCCCGGCGTGATCGACACCGCGATCGCGCGCACCTGCATCACGCGTGGTCGCATGGAGACACTCCAGGGTCAGGTCACCGCGACCTACGCCAGGCGCGGCACGCCACCCGAAGCAGTCGCCGAGGCCGTCCTGCGCGCGATCAGGACCCGCAAGATGATCATCACCGTCCCCAGGAAAGAAGCACTTCCCGGCGTCCTGCTGCACCGGATCTCCCCGCGGCTGGCCCAGCCGGTCGCCCGCTACTTCATCAAATACGCCTCCCGCGGCTGAAGCCAGCACGCCCGGGGCCAGCCGGCCGGCTCGCAGACGAGCGGAAGCTCGTAGCGTGAAGCCTTCCGGTGGGACGCTGTTGGCCATGAACGACAATGTCCGGCGGCCAGGCCACGGCGCCGATGATGACTCTGCGGTGGACGGCCCGAGCGGCCGCCTGGCCGCCTATGAAGCCAGGACCGACAGGACCCTGGACCTGTTCGCGCTGCTCACGCTTTGGATCGTGGTCGTCCCTCCGGGGGACTTCGGTCATGATGTCGAGGACATCGTGTGGACCATCCGGGTCGCCGTCTCCATTGTCTACGGGATCGACCTGGCCATCCGCGGCGTCCTGGCCGGGCGCCCGATTCGCTATGCGCTCGAGCACCCGCTCATGCTCGTCTCGGTGCTGTTTCCGCCGGTACGCGTGATCTTCAGTTTCCGCCTGGTCCGGTCGGTGTTCCGGCGCGGGCACCTCGGCCGCTTCCTGACGGCCGCAGCGGTGCTGGTCCTCAACGGCGCGGTCATCGTGTACCTGTTCGAGCGGCACGCGCCCAAGTCCAGCATCCACACGCTGGGTGAGTCGCTGTGGTGGTCGGTGGTGACGGTCACCACGGTCGGCTATGGCGACTACACCCCGGTCACCGTACGCGGGCGGGTCACGGCGGTCTTCGTCATGGGCATCGGCCTGCTCACCCTGGCCGTGGTCACTGCGCAGGTCGCGTCGAGCTTCGTCACCCAAGGGCCGGGCCACGCCCCGCCCGGCCCGCAGGCCGGGCCGGCCCCCGAGGTGACGCTGGCTGACCTCGACCGGCGGCTCGCCCGGATCGAAGAGCTCATCACCGCCGCCGCGTCGTCATCGCCGCGAGCGGCCGGAGCGCCTGAGCGGGACGCAGGCAGCGACCCGCCTTGACCCGCTGCGCGATCGGATACCGGTCGCCCGTCCTGGCGGGCGAAGCAGGAGCAGCCGCGTTGCCGAAGTTCATCGGCCCATGGGGACGGTCTCAGAGCAGGCGCAGTTCCACGGCTCGCTCGATCGCTTCCGAGCGCGAGGACACTCCCAGCTTCTGGTAGATCGACCGCAGGTGGGTCTTCACGGTGTTGCGGGAGACATAAAGGGTGGCGGCCATCTGCGCGTAGCTGGTGGTCGGCAGCAGTTTCAGGACCCGCAGCTCCGCGTCGGTCAGCGGAGCGATGTGAATGCGACCGGATCGTTCGGGCTGCGTGGCGCGGACCTCCAGGGCCGCACCGATAACCCGCTCCAGGAACGGGTCGGGCATGGCAAAGGTCACGTGATCGACCAGGTAGCGCGTCACCTGCGGCACGGTCGTCACGATCGTATTGAGGAAGCCTTCGTGACGTGCTGCCTGGAGCACCCCGCCAACGATGCCAGCCGCCTCGGGGTCACCGCGCTCGATCGCGGCGGCGGCCAAGACTACCTGGCGTACCAGCGCGGCTCGCGGCGTCAGATTCCCCAGCGACGGCGCGTCCAAGTATTCGACGGCGGCGACGTGATCGCTGGCGGCCAGCGCAACCCGGGCCAGCAGCAGGCCGCGGCGGGCGGCGGGAAGCCCGCTCGCCAGTCCGGCGGCCGAGCGCAGGTCGCCGAGCGACAAGCGCAGCAGTGCCTCCAGCTCGTCGGCTCGCGCCAGTAGCACGGATTTCGTCCCGGCCAGGACGAGGCGCGCTGCGTCGACCGTGGCCAGCGCCTCGTGGATCTGCCCGCGGGCAGCCCAGATCCTGGCCCGGTCGAGCAGGGCGAGGAACGCGAAGACGGGCCGGAAGCGTTCAGATATTGACAGCGCACGCTCGGTGAGATGCTCCGCCGTGTCGAGATCCCGCTGCTCCAGCGCGGCGCCCGCCAGAACGCGCAGGTAATTCACTGCGAAGGGATGCTGCTGGAATCCCAGCCGCTTCGCGTCGGTATCGGCGGCCTGGGCGGCCTGGGCGGCCTCGGCCAGGCGGCCGGCTTCGAACCACGCAAGCGCCTGCGCGCCCCGCACATCCACCAGCCTGGCCGGCTCGGCGACCGAGGGCATCGCCTGCGCCGCGGCCGCCTCGCGGTCGAC
>JBAUAY010000400.1:0-1575 GCA_049676235.1 Streptosporangiaceae bacterium | reverse complement strand
GGGTGACCGTGATCATGAACAACGCCGGGATCACCGACACGGTGCTGCACGCGCTGGAGGGTGCGGTCAGCGGGCTGTCTTCCGGGGCGTTCGCGGTGGTGATGTACCTGGTGAACATCCCGCTGGCGTTCCTGGTCCCGTCCTCCTCCGGGCACGCGACGCTGGCGATGCCGATCATGGCCCCGCTCGGTGATTTCGCCGGGGTGAGCCGGGCGATGGTGGTGACCGCCTACCAGTCCGCCTCCGGCTGGATGAACCTGTTCACCCCCACCTCGGCGATCGTGATGGGCGGGCTCGCGCTGAGCAAGGTCCGTTACGACCGGTACCTGAGGTTCGTGGCGCCGTTGCTGGGTCTCCTGCTCGTCCTGACCTGCTTGGCCATGCTCCTGGGCGTCGCGGTCCCAGCTCTCGGAGGCCCGGTGAAATAGATGGACTCCCTATACTCCCCGCGCAGCCTGGCCCGGCAGCCGCACCCCGTCTGGCGGCCCGGCCGGATTCTCCTGGCCGTCGCGGGCCTGGCCACCGCCCTGCTGGCCAGCGCCTGTGACACCGCCCAGCAGGTGCCATGGGCCACGTACAATTCTCAGCTCCAGCAACAGATCGACGCCGCTACGGCCACCGGCAACTGCGCCGCGCTGCAGGTCCTCCTCACCGGGGCCAAGGCGACCAGCAGCACGCACGAGAAGGCCACCGGGTTCCCGAACGACGCCCTCGTGTCCTACATCCAGGCCAGCCAGCACCAGGCGGCCTGCCCCCGGCAATAGGCTGACCCGCACCCCGACCTTCGCGCTGAGGTTAGCTGGTGGCCGCGCCGTATCGGCGTCGCCGTCGGGCGTATTCGGTGATGGCGTCCCATAGGTCGCGGCGGTCGACGTCGGGCCAGGGGCTGGTGGTGAAGAGCAGTTCGGCGTAGGTGGAGTGCCAGGGGAGGAAGTTGGACGTGCGCTGCTCGGCGCCGGTCCGCCAGAGCAGGTCTACGTCGGGCAGGTCGGGCAGCGGGAGGTGGCGGGCGAACTCGCCCTCGGTGATCTGCCCGGGGTCCAGGTCGCCGGCCAGGACGCTGCGTGCGACTGCGGCGGCGCCGTGCAGGATCTCGGCGCGGCCGCCGTAGTTCACGCACAGGGTGAGTGTCAGGGTGCGCTGGTCCCGGCTGGCGGTTTCGTTGCGCCGCAAGGTCTGCACGAGCTCCGGCGGCAGCCGGTCCGGGTACCCGAGCCAGCGGAGCCGGACGCCGTGGTCGAGGTAGGGCGCCGAGCGCAGTTCCTCGTCGAGCATGGCGAATAGCCGGGTGACCTCGCCGGCGTCCCGCTTCCAGTTCTCGGTGGAGAAGGCGTACAGGGTCAGGTGGGACAGCCCGATCTCCAGGGCGCCGTGGACAACGTCGTGCACGGCCTCGATACCGGCGCGGTGTCCCTCGGGACGAGGCAGGCCGCGCTGTTCGGCCCAGCGGCCGTTGCCGTCCATGATGATCGCGACGTGCCGCGGTATCTGGCCGGCGGCGATCTGGGGGGCCCGGGCGCCGTCCGCGCGCAGCCGCGGGGGCAGGACCTGGCCACCCGGCGGGCCGGCCGGTCC
>JBAUAY010000399.1:0-1650 GCA_049676235.1 Streptosporangiaceae bacterium | reverse complement strand
GCACGGCCAGGAATCGGACCCGGACGCTCGTCGACCGGGGGCGGCGCACGGCCCGGCCGCGCCGCTCCCGGCGCGGCCGCAAGATCGCCCTCGCGTCAGCGGCCGGCCTGGTCGTGCTCATTATCGGCGCGATGATCGTATTCAGGCACGGCCCGTCGTGGCCGCCGAGCGTAGCGACGGTGAAAAGCGAAATCGTCACCGCCTGCCAGAATCCGAATGTCGCTTCCGAACCGAGCCAGGTCAATTTCGCCTGCGCCAAGGACACCAGCCAGATTCTGTGGGTGTTCGCGCTGATGACGAGCAACAACAATCCCAGCTACTCCGACCCCAACACGGGCAGGAAGGGGCTCGAGCCCATCGCTCCCGCCCAGGGCGGCCAGCTCGCCTGGTCGCTGAACCTGCATCATCCCTACGACCCGCTCAACGCGATCGACAGCCTTCAAGTGGCGGCACGGGCCATCAACAACATCATCGGCGGAGCGACGCTGACCGGCGCTAACGGCAACCCTGCCGTCCAGCCGGGGCTGGAGAGCAAGCCGGCGAACTGCGCCAGGTACACGGGATCGTCAGCCGTGATCACGCACGCCGGGTTCCCGAGCCTGTGCGCCAGCCCGGTGACCAGCGCGGAAGGCCAGGCCGCGCTCGTGGCCGACGTGTACAAGCAGTGGATGGTCGGCGCCACCGCGGTGGCCGCGCAGGACGTGAGCGTGTTGTTCCAGAACGCCAACGACCCCGGTGACCCGCAGGTACAGGCCATCCTCAAGGCCGTGCCGAGCCGGGGCAGGTAGGGAGGTCGATTCTGGGCCAGCGACATACCTGGAACGGGGATGGAGGTGATTCTGTGCATTCCGTGAAAAAGCCAACGTGGCAGCAGGCGACCGCGCTGGTAAGCCTGAGCACTTGCGGAGCGATGACCGGATTCACCTTTGCCCACGGCACGGTCGCCGACGTGACATCTCCGACGAGCATGCCGGTTCACTTGATGGCACTGGACAAGCCGGCCCCGCCGACCTCGTCGAGCGACAGCGCCCTGCGGTCGGCGATCGTGAGCGTAGCCAAGTACTACCTGCAGATGGCGCAGAGCAAGACGCCAGCCGAAATGGAGGCGCTTATCTGGCAGGCTGACAGCCTCGATGGCGTCGACCATGGCCAGTCATGCGCGGCGTTCGCCAGCCTCACGCTGGCGCTCGGCGCCCAGGCCGCGGGCGAGCAGAGCTGGGTGACCGGAGGCGGCTCCTACCCGTGGCCGCTGCATCAGTGGGCCGATGTCCGCGTCCAGCCCAACCGGGCATCGCCGGACGTGGTGTCGATGCTGCAGGACGCGCAGGCGCATCATCGCTGGCATCCGCTCGGCGACGGTTACCAGCCGCAGCCGGGCGACTGGGTGCTGTTCGACGGGCACGTCGAGGTGGTCACCAGGTATACCGGCGCCGCCCTGTACACCATCGGCGGCGACTCGCTGCCGAACCTCACGGTCAACGCGCACAAGTTTCCGGCCCCGCTCACCGGCCAGGGCGTGCTCGGATTCGTCAACAACGGCGAACTGGTCAGCACGGCGGGCCACGACGGCCAGTCCGCTGCGAGCGGCTCGCAGGCTGCGGGCGACGCGGCCCAGGTGCCGGGAGTGGCATCGCTCGGTGGCGGCCGCCA
>JBAUAY010000398.1:0-11302 GCA_049676235.1 Streptosporangiaceae bacterium | reverse complement strand
CGGGGAGGCGCCCGGTGGCGGCGCGCCTGATGACGTGCCGCCGGAACAGGTCAGTGGCGGGCAGCAGGCGGCGCTCGGCGGACCAGGTCAGGTAGATCTCCCGGACCGCACCCGGGTCGGCGATCTCAAGGTAGGTCACTGGGCCCGGCACCGCTTCTGGTGATCCGGCGCGGGGCGCGGGGACGATGGCCACGCCGAGGTCGGCCGCGACGAAGCCGCGGACGTTCGACAGGTCGTCGCCCTCGAAGATCACATCGGGCCGGAAACCGGCCTGCTCGCACAGCTCATCGGTCAGCCGGCGCAGCGCGGAGGCCGGTCGCAGGCTGATGAACGGCTCGCCCGCCACATCGGCCAACCGGAGGCGCGGCCGACCGGCCAGCGGGTGCTCGCGCGGCAGGGCCAGGCGCAGCGGCTCCAGCGCGATTAGCCGGGTGTGCAGGTCCACGTCCGGCGGATTCTGGGGCCGCCGCGAGCCGAGCTCGAGATCGGCGTTCCCGCCGTCGAGGGCCGCGGAGTTCGGCTCGTCGCGCACCTGGGTGAGCCGGAAGCGGACGCCCGGGTGCGCGGCGCGGAAGCTGCGGGCCAGGTCGGGGACGAGCCAGGTGCCCAGGGACTGCTGGAAGGCCAGCGCCACGACGCCGCTGTCCGGGTCGATGAGCTGGCTGACGGCGGCGATGCCGTCGTCGAGATGATGCAGTAGCGCGTCCAGGTGCGGCTTGAAGACCGCCCCGGCGTGCGTCATCCGCAGCGTCCGGCCGGAGCGGCGCAGCAACGGGGTGCCGATCTGCGCCTCGAGGCGGGCCAGCGCCCGCGAGACGCCGGACTGGGTGACCGGCTCCAGATCGCTGACCTCAGTCACGGTGGTGCCGTCGGCCACCTGCTGGAGCCAGCGCAGCGCGTCGGTGTCCATGTCCATGACTTTAGCTCATACGTGATTTGCGATTAAGTCATTGGACGCATAGTTCATGGCGACCCACACTGGAAGGGAAGCCAAAAGAACGGAGGACAGGCAGATGAAGACCGCAACTCGCCCGATCAGTTCCCTATGGACCACGGTCCGCATCCAGCTCCGCGACAGTCGCGACGCGCACTCCGCGCGGGCGGCGCTCCAGCGCGAGCTAGCCAGTTACAACAGCCCGGCCGACCTGGACGACCTGCACGCGATCCTCGACCGGTACAGCGACCAGGAGACCGCGCACATCCGCCGCATCCTGGCCGCCCAGCGCAGCCGCTGAACCCGGATCAGCCCGTGGCGAGCAAGGCCTGAGTCCGCGCAGTGTCCTCGGTGCCGCGGTGGTACCGGCGGCATGTTCGGTGCCCGCCCGGGCCAGCCGGGTCTTGCCGACACCGGGTTCCCCGGTGAGCAGCACGACCCCGCCGCCCCCGGCTCTAGCCTGCGTGATCAGCGCATCGAGGACGGCGAGTTCGGCGTCCCGGCCGACGAGCATGCCGCCTCGTGCCTGGTCCGGGGCTGGGACCTAGAACTGGTCCGATGAGGCGACGGCCTCGGAGACGGTGATCTCCGGCGGAGCGGGCGCGGCGCCGACCGACCCGATGAAGGCCTGCAGGTCGGGGTTCGAGAAGAATTGCTGGAACTGCTCGACGCTCCCCCATTCGTCGACGATCAGCACGAAGCCGTCGCCTATCCCGAACCGGTGGTGAATCGCGCCCGCGGACCGGGCTCCGTCGGTGATCTTGGCGAACTCATCGGCCCGGTCGGTGAGAGCCTGGCGGAACTTGGCCGTGTCGCCCTGGAATTTCCCGATGACTAGCACACTCATGTCTATTCCCTCCCTGGTCCCCGCGCCGGACGGCGCGGAGTTTGTGGCAACGATACGACGCCGGAACGACGAGCGGATCACCCGCGCCTGGCCGGCTCAGGTAACTGGCACCGGGCGTCACGGGCGACGGAACGGATTCCGCCGACCCCTGTCAAGTCCGCCGGTCCGGGTCACGCAGGTAGGCCAGTACGGCCACGACGCGGCGGCTGATCTTTCGTTCTTCCGATAGGCCGAGCTTGGCGAAGATCGCGTTGACGTATTTCTCGATCGCGGATTCCGACAGGTGCAGGCTCTCGGCGATGGCGCCGTTCGTCTTGCCCTCGGCCATCTCCTTGAGGACCTCGAGCTCGCGGGGACCGAGCCGACCCAGCGGTGATTCGGCCTGACGGATGCGCTGCTCGACGAGTAGCTCGACCACCCTGGCGTCTACCACCGAACGGCCCGAGGTCACCTCGCGCAACGCGTGCAGCAGGTCGTCGAGTTCCCCGATGCTGGCCTTGAGCAGGTAGCCGAGGCCGTCCGTGCCGTTGCGGAAGAGCTGCACGGCGTAGCTGGCGTCGGAGTACTGGGAGAGGATGACCACGCCGATCTGCGGGTGGCTCTGCCTGATGGCATGCGCCGCGTCGATGCCCTCGATCTGGTGGCCGGGAGGCATCCGGATGTCGGTGAGGACGGCGTCGGGCTTGAGCTGCCTGACCGCGGTGAGGAGTTCTTCGCTGTTTCCGACACCGGCCAGCACCTCGACCTCGCCGGAGTCCTCGAGCAGCCGCCGGGTGCCCTCGCGGACCAGGTAGTTGTCTTCCGCGATCACGATCCGCAGCCGGTCAGCCATGAGCGGGCTCCCCGGCAGGCAGCCAGGCGCTGACAATGGTGCCTTGCCCGGCGGCACTGGAGATTTCCATCCGGCCGCCGAGCGCTTCGATCCGGTCACGCAGGCCGCCCAGCCCCGACTGGGCCGCCGTCTGGACCGCGAAGCCCTTTCCGTCGTCGCGCACCTCGACCCTCAGGTGGCCTGCCACGGACTGGAGGCACACCACCGCCCTCGTGGCGCTGGCGTGCTTGAGCACGTTCCCGAGCGCCTCGCAGACGAAGAAATAAGCCGCGCCTTCGATATCGGGCCCGAACCGGGCATCGGGCGGCAGGCCATCGCTGCTGACCTCGGCGGCGATCGGCAGCCGAGCCGCTCGCTCCCGCACCGCGTCAAGCAGCCCGCGGTCAGTCAAGATCGGCGGATGAATCCCACGGACGAGTTCCTGCAGGCTCTCCAGGGCCCGACGCCCGTCCGACAACACGTCTTTCAGGGTCGTCTCGGCCAGGTCCTTGTCGCGGCGCAGCTGGTTGCGGGCCAGGCCCAGCCGGGCCAGTACCGCGACGAGTTCCTGCTGCACGCCGTCGTGGATGTCCCGTTCCAGCTGCCTGCGCCCCGCAGCCTCGGCGTGCACCAGCCGGGCCCGTGACTCAGCTAGCTCGTCGAACCGGTGGGACAGTTCGGTGGTGAGTTGCGAGTTGCGGATGGCCAGCGCGGCCTGCCGGCCGAGCGTGGCGAGAAGCTCCTGGTCGGCGGCTGAATACCGGCCTTCGGCCTTGGCGCCGCAGTCGATCGCGCCGACGACGTCCTGGCCGTGGACCAGGGGCACGTGCAGGACAGGGTCGTCCCGAGCGGCCAGGTCGATGCCGGCCGAGGCGACCGGCCGCTCGCGCGGCTGGCCGAGGCTGACTCGTACCCAGCGCGCGCCCAGGCCCCCCTGGACGGCGGCCGCGACCGTGCCGGCCACGTGCTCGGGTCCGGGTGATGCCTCCAGCCTGGCCCCAAGCTGGCCGATGAGCTCGTAGCCGGACAGCCGACGGCCGAACACGAGCCGGTCGGCCAGCCGTTCGAAGCGCCGGCGAATCGGTGCCGCGACCATGGTGATAACGATCGTGAGCACGATGGCCAAGTCCAGCGGCACGCGACGGCCAGCCACAACCCCGAGCGCGGCGGCAACCCCCGCGTAGGCCGCCGCGATGAGCAACCACAGCGCGCCGTAGACGACCGATCGCCGCACCACCAGGTTGATGTCGAGCAGCCGGTACCGGACGATGCCGATGACCAGCCCCGCGGGAATGAGCAGCAGGACGGGGAGATAGAAGATGTAGAGTAGCCAGTTAGGAAGCCCTCGGTCAGTAGAACTTGCGGCCGCCAGCACCACCAGAGCGCAGCCGGTCAGCGCCAGCGCGTACAGTGGCCAGGCGATCTGCCGCCGCTCGGTCGGCCCGAACCGCCGGTAACGCGCGATCAGCACCGCCACACCAAGCAGCAGCGCCACGACGCCGCCCTGAATGAGCACGGCCGCCACGGCGCCCAGCCCGGCCAGGGCCGGGACCGCGACGGGGTTACGGGCCGAGACGCTGCTCTGCCAGACGAAATCGACCTGCTTGAGCCGGGCCGAGCCGACCAGTTGCATTCCGATCAGCACCGGGATGGCCACGGCCAGGACGGCGGTCATTCGCCGTTCGTATCGGCGCTGGTATTTCCCGTCAGGGAAAACAGCGCAGACCATGAACAGGGCCACGAACGAGGCGACGTCAATCCCCTGCATGATCAGGATGACCAGCCATCCCCAGGCGGGCGTGCTTTCCTTCACCAGATAGGCGGAGTATCCGGTACCGATGGCATATCCGGCCGCCTGAAGCACGGCAAAGGCGAGCAGGCGGCGGGCGGCCGGGTTGAGTGGCCGCATCGTGAACACCACTGTACCGGTCAGCAGATAGGCGACCACCTGCGGAGTACTGCGCAGTGCCTCCGTCGGGTGCCCGGCGAGCGCCCCGATCACGGGCGTGGCCAGCCAGGCCAGCCAGCCCGCGAACACCAGCGCCCAGCCAGGCCATCGCGCGGTCACGTGCACATTATGCGGCGCGGACACACTGACCGCCATGGGGGCAAGCCACAGGAAAAAGTGCGGAAAGCCGCCTCGGATACCCCAAAGGGAAGTGGCGCGCGCAGGATATCGGCGCGCCTGGCCACGGGCCTAGCGTCGGCACCGGCTCTTAATTCGGCACGAGGAAACCTGGAGGATACCGTGCTCAAGATCGGGAACGCCGCTCACTTCCGCCGGACCGTGGCAGGCCTGTGCCTGCTGGCCGCACCGCTGGTCTTCGCCGCGGCTGAGATAACCCAGCAGCCCTCGGGCAGCGCCGCCGCTCAGCTCGCCAGCTACGCGCAGCACCGGGACCAACTGCTCGCCGCACTGCTGCTCGGCATCGCTTCGTCCATGCTGTTCGTGCCGGCCTTGTTCGGCCTGCTCCATCAGATCCGTGAGCGCGGGGTGGTGTACGCCCACGTCGCCGCCGCCATGATCATCTACGGCGTGGTGGCCGTGGCCGCGCTGTGGGGGGTCAACGCGACGTTCTGGGTGATGGTCAAGCCCGGGATGAACCGCAGCGCCATGGTGACCCTGCTCAACGGCATCGAGCACGCACCGGCGGTGGGGGCGCCGCTGCTGGCCGGCCACTACCTGTTCGCCCTCGGCGTCGTCCTGCTCGGTGTGGCGGTGTGGCGGGCCCGCCTCGCACCGCGCTGGGCGGGGATCCTGGTGGTCCTGTTCCCGGTGGCGGATGTCGTGCTCAGCCCGATCGGCGACGTGCCCTCCGCCCTGATCAGCAGCGCGATCGGTCTCGTCGGATTCGGCGCCCTCGGGCTGCGCATGCTGACCACTTCGGATGCGGCGTGGGATCAGGTGCCGGAGATCTCACCGGAGCCGGTGCGCCAGCCTTCGGCCATCTGACCAGGACGCTTCGGCTTCTTGCCGGATGATTATCGTGGGAGTTGGCACCCGTTTATGCGGGTGGTAACTCCCACGATGATGCGTGCCCGCAGCGAGGCGGCTCAGCGGTTGCCCAGGTGGTCCGTTAGTTCGGCCAGGAACCGCTCCGGCTGGTCCAGGTGCGGGCCGTGGCCCGCGTCCTCGATGACCGCCTCGCGGTAGCGGCCCCCGGCTACGGCGTAGCCGTTCAGCACGGCCCGGGTCTGCGCCACCATGGGCTGCGGCGGCCAGGCCTGGTCTCCGGGCCAGCCGGGAATCGCGCCGATCGAGCCCAGGTAGGCCAGGTCGTACAGGGAGGTGTCGGAGACGATGACGTCGTCGGCGCCGCGCAGCCAGAGCACCGGCGGCTTGGGCTCTACCCCCGACAGGTCGGCGATCCGGAAGTGCGTGGGGGCCATGGTGTTCAGCACGCCGCGGTCGCCGGGCGCGAAGCCCGGCCAGACGTCCACCGGGCGCGAGGTGCCCGGGTAGTGGTCGTCGCCGACCCGGGTGGACAGCATCGATTCCACGAAGATGTCCAGGTGCTCGGGCACGTGCGGCGGCTTGACGTAGTGCGCGAGCAGCACCTGCCGCGGCGACAGCGCGCTCTTGTCGGTGCGGTCCTTGCCCGCCAGCCGCTCCACGAACTCCGGATTGGCGCCGCCCGCGCCGGACCCGGCGCCCCACGGGTCGCACAGCATGCCGTCCAGGCCCTTGGTCCCGCCGAACCCGAACGGCGAGACCGGATCCACCAGCGCCAGCGACGCGACCCGGTGGGTGCCCGGCCGGTCCACCAGGTACTGCAGGACCACCCCGCCGCCCATGCTCCAGCCGACCAGGTGGACCGAATTCAGGCCGAGGGCCTCGATGGCGGCGGCTAGGTCGTCGGAGAAGTCGCGCACCCCGCGGGTGGCGTCTACCGGCTCGTGATCGGTGTCGCCGAAGCCGCGCAGGTCGATGGCCAGCGGCCGGAAGGTCTCCGGCAGGGCCAGCATCGTCGGCTGCCAGAACAGCGAGGACGATACGTTGCCGTGCACGAAGAGCACGGCTGGGCTCTGAGTGGTGCGCCCGGCCACCTCGAGCACGTTGACGGTCAGGCGGCTGGTCGGCACCCGTTCGGCCGAAATGCCGGGTAGCAGCGTGTCCATGGGTCCTCCCGCGGATGTGGCTCGGCCAGGGTACTAACCGAAGCTGTGGCGTGTCTGGCCGAAGCGGCCCTTGGCGAACGCGAGGACCTTGGCCGGCCGGACCTCGAACACCAGCGCCTCCCCCTCCCCGCCGCCGGGTGACTCGAAGGCGCCGTCGCGGACCTGGAACTGCCATTGCCCGTCCCACTTTCCTGCCCAGGCCTGCGCGAGCCGGGTGAGCAGGGCGCCGTCGGTCACCTGGACGGCGTCGCCCTCGGCCACCACGTCGAGTCCCTCGTCCCACCGGTGGCAGCCGGTCAGCAGCAGCACGTGCGGGTGGACACGCAGATTGACGGCCTTCTGCTCGCCGGCGCCTGTGCAGAAGTAGAGCGCTCCGTCCAGCCACACGGCCACCAGCGGGGTGAGGTGGGGCCGGCCGTCGGCGCGGACCGTGCAGATCCAGGACAGCTGAGCCTCCTCGAGGACCCGGCGGGTCTCGTCCCAGCCGGCGGCGGCCGCGTCCGGGTGGCTGAACCGCTGGTCGAGCGTGTTATCTGGTTCGTTCACTGGTGTTCCTTCCTCTCGGCGATGAGCCGGTCGATCCGGGTGACCGCGGCCAGGCCGGTTTGGGCCGGGCCGTTGCGCATGACCGCCACCGCGAGGCCGGAGTCCACGTCGGCGTAGGCGGCCGAGCCGTTGGCGCCGACCATGCCGAACGTCGAGCCGCGGCGCGACGGGACGCCTCCTGGGCGGTCCGGGCTGTAGCCGAACGCCCAGCTCACCGGGAAGCCCATCACCTCGTCCAGCCCGGTGAAGGCGATGGCCGTCATGATCGCAAGCCGCTGCCTGGACACCAGCGCCACGCCGTCGACGTCCCCGAGCAGCGCAGAGTACATCTGGGCCACGCCGCGCGCGGTCATCGTGCCGAGGGACGGGATGTCGGAGGTGAGCACGTCGGCGCGGCGACCGAAGCTGGCGGCGTCACGCAGCGCGGGCGGCGTGGCCCGGTCGAGCGGTGAGCCCGGCGGCGGCGGTTCCGGGGGTTCCGGGTGGGCGGGCGGCCGCGCTACCTGGGACAGCAGCGGGGGCGGGACCGCGAAGCAGACCTCGTCCTGGACGCCGAGCGGTCCGGTGAGCACCTCCCGCAAGAGCGCGGTCACGGTCTTCCCGGTCGCCCGTCGCATGGTCTCGCCGAGCAGGAAGCCGAACGTCAGCGCGTGGTAGCCGAACCGGGTGCCCGGCTCCCACCAGGGCTCCTGGGCGGCCAGCACCGCGCACATGTGGTCCCAGTCGCACAGTTGCTCGATGGTGGTCGGGCTGGGGAGACCGGGCAGGCCCGCGGTGTGCAGCAGCACGTGCCGCAGCGTCACCCGGTCTTTGCCGCGCGACCCGAACTCGGGCCACACCTCGGCTACCCGCATGTCGTAGTCGAGGTCGCCGCGTTCGGCCAGGACGTGCGCGAGCGAGGCGGCGACGCCCTTGGCCGCGGACGCCGCGTAGAACAGGGTGCCGGGCCGGACCCCGGCCCCGGTCTCGGGATCGGCGACGCCGCTCACCACGTCGGCGACCACGCGGCCGTGCCGGCGCACCGCGATCTGCAGGCCCGTCTCCGCGCCGGAGGCCACCATCTCCTCCGCCGCGGCCTGAATCTCCGCCTGGACGTCAGCCATCTTCCTTGAGCTCCACGGCGAGAGCATCGAGCGGCGCGGCGGTGCCGGACGTGGCGGGCGTGACAGAACGGTTCAAGGTCAACGGCTGGTCCTGCGAACCCCATCGGTTAGGCACTTGCCTAACCGTAGGATCGGCCGGATCGATAGTCAAGTAGGTCCTTAACTTTTGCGCGGTGACCTGCGGCCGTCAGTGGGTCACGACTACCGCCAGGGCGACCAGGGCGATGGCGACGATCGTCGCGGTGACCAGCTTGAGCTGGCCCGGGCGATGATAGGTGAGGCGGCCGAGCCGCCAGATCACCGGGGCGGCGGCCAGGATGATCAGCCCGGCGACGATGTCCTTCCTCAGCACGACGACGCCGACGGCGGCGAAGGAAAGTGCCGTCCGGGTCCAGGCCAGCGAGGTCCGCTCCAGGGCCGCGCCGGGGTCGCCGTCCTCGTGATCGTCGTGGCCGGACGTCATCGCTGGGCCGTCATCGCTCGGTCGTCATCGCAGGGCCGAGACCAGGACCACGACGGCGGCGATGACCGCGATCGCGGTGATGACCGCGGTGAGCAGCCACGGCATGACCGACCGGGGCAGCGGCTGGCCGAGGCGCAGCGCCCGCTGGCTGCTGCCCCATTCGCGGTACGCGACCACGGCCACGACCGCGCCGAACACGATCAGCGGCACGCCGAGCACATGCCGGCCCCAGGGCACCCGGGGGAATGGCGGCAGCAGCTGGACCACGCCCAGACCCGCCACCACCAGCGCGAGGGCGGTGCGGCTCCAGGCCAGGAACGTGCGTTCGTTGGCGAAGGTGAACCTGGGATCGGGTTCGGTGCCGTCACCAGTTGACCCGGGCGGTTCCGCGTCCGTCACCTGCGCCTCCAAGGATCTCCACAGAAATCCTTTCAAAAATGTACTGGCCATAGCCGGGTATCGCGCTCTTAATTCCGGGAGCCAGTTTCGGGGGCGTCAGCCAGGGGCCGGTAAGGCCGGCGGCCCGCCTGCCGCAAAGGCAGGCCACCGGCCCTCAGGCTCATCTACCTTTCGGGCGGCCGAGGAAACCAAGGTGGCGCGGGGCCGTGCGGCATGGAGCCCCGCCCCGCGGCCGACGCGGCGGCTCGCATCGCGGCCAACTGGGCGGCGATCGCGTTTAGGGTCCAGTGCGCGTTCAGGCTAATCGGGGCCGGGACAGTGCCAGGGCGCATCCGAAGTCGGCTGCCCCACTGCGCGGCCTACGGTCCGCGTCCGGCGGTCCGGCCGGGCGAGGCGAGGCGAGGCGAGGACCCCAATGATTTCGTTCGTGAGAACTGGGCTCTAGCGTAAATAACGTGAAGGTACCGTTTCGATCTTGAAACGCCCGGCTGGCCGTACAGGTCAGGACCAGCTCAGCTGCACCACCTCATGATCCCTGATGGAAGCCCCTGGGTTCGACCCGCGACCATAGGGTTGGCCCTACAACAGCCCTAGAACGCTGAGGACCACAGGGGTAAACGCAGGAAAGTGCAAGGTCGACCGAGGAGCGGCAATGGGGGTATGTCCAGGTCACAGCGGCAAGGACTTCGACACCCTTGTCGGCCCAGGTCAAGAGCAACTTCTTATAGTTGCCGCACTGCCACCTATACGGCAGCCTGAATTCTCAGGGCTAGTCTGTGCTTTCTTCCTTCTCCTTGAAGATCAGCCCGCAGACCTCGAGGTACAGCTGCTCGGGGTAGGGGAGGTGATCGACGTTGCGCAGCGACTGATCCTGGCCCGCTGATTCGACGATGAATTCGCCATAGCCGAGCAGCCGGCCCATCGCGGACCGCTGGAAGCTCATGTCCGTCACCTTCGCGAGCGGCATCATGTTCACCTTGTGGGTAAAAAAACCCTCAGACAGCAGCAGCCGCTGAGACGTGATGACAAAATAATTCTCCGACCAGTCGAAGACCTTCCACAACAGGCGCAGCAGCAGGAGCGCCCACAAGATCCAGATCACGAGGATGACCGTGTTGTTGCCGTGCGCGATCGAGCTGCTCACCCAGCCGACGATGGCAAGCCCGATCAGAACCTCAAAAATCGGCCGGATCAGCACGGCGGGATGCTGGTGAACGCTGATCACCTGGCGCTCGTGGGGCAGAAGGTACTTACTGACACTGACCGGAACCGCATCAGCTTTCGGAGCCAGCCTCATCCCAGTACCGCGCCTTTAATCGAAGCGAAGACGGGGAAGGCAAGCGACCCTTTGACCGCTGAACACCGGCCTGCGTTCGAACGGGGCAACCGACAGCAAGGCCACAAGTAAGGTCGCGGCTCACCGCCGGTCACGTGCCTGGTGAACCAGGTCACTTCTTGAAGGCGTCCTTGACCTTCTCGCCAGCCAGCTTCAGGTTGCCCTTCACCTGGTCGGCCTTGCCTTCGCCTTCCATGTACGGGTCGTGGAGAGCCTTGCCAGCACCCTTCTTGACCTTGCCCTTGGCCGCCTGGGCCTTGTCCTTTGCCTTATTTGCAGCGCTCACAGCCGTTCCTTCCTCTCGACATACCGCCGGACACGCCCGTCAGCTGCCCACGAAAAATCGTTCCTAACATTTGGAACTGCCCGGCGAGGAAAGATCAAGTTCACAGAACGCGCGTCCTGCACCATAGTGCGCGTGCGACGGGCACAATCGCGCCCGAAGTCTCAGACCACGGCCTACTTCAAAAGCTTGAGGACGATGAAGAGGAGAAAGATCGCTCCAACAACATACAACGCTGCACTGCCGGCGTGGCGCCAAGCCGTATTCCGCTGGTTACGCGCTGTCGTCCTAGATGCCTTGAGTGACTGCCACCTAGCGCGAGCCTCCCCGGAGCGGTAGACGGCGAGGCCGACCAAGATACCGCACAGGATGAACAATGCCCCCATTCGCAGACCTCAGCTTCCGGCGTTGTCGCCGTTCGGGCCAGGAAGCGGAGCGAGGTGCTTGTCATACGCCTCCAG
>JBAUAY010000397.1:0-20617 GCA_049676235.1 Streptosporangiaceae bacterium | reverse complement strand
AGCGGCGAGTTCGGCAGCCGTCGACGGCTGCCGCGCCAGGCGAGCGGTCATGCCAGTGTGCACGGCGGCGATAAGTACCCGACAAGGCCATCCCACCCCACGCCTCGCGGCGGCGTTTGGAGCGACGTCGACTCGCAGCGCAAAACCACTCAGCGGGGTTGGCGCCGTGCCGAGAAAGCCTCATATTTAACGGTGTTCCTTCATGTAACAAATTTCCTTCTATTCCATTGTCTACCGCATAGTTATACTGATTCACAGTTTCTGTCGCCGCTTCGGCGGGGACGTGGGGGGATGTGGGGGGAGGCCGACGATTAAAGTCGACACGCGGGCAGTGTCGCCTGCCATGAGCCGCGCGCGGGCACTGATCATCGCCGGTCATCCGGGGCCGTCGCTGGCCATAACGGCCATGGCCACCTTGCTGGCGGCGGAGGCGGCGCCGCACGGCATAGGGCCCGTGCTGGTAGCGCCGGCCATGCTGGCCGGCCAGCTCTCGGTCGGCTGGTCCAACGATGCCCTCGACGCGCCCAGGGACGCCGCGGCGGGCCGGATGGACAAGCCGGTCGCCGCCGGAGCCATCAGCGTACGGGCGGTGTGGATCGCCGCCATCACAGCTCTGCTGGCCGCGCTGGCGATGTCGCTGGCCATCAGCGTGGCCACCGCGATCATCCTCGTGGTGATCATCGGCGCCGCGTGGGCCTATAACCTCGGCCTGAAGTTGACGCTGGCGTCCGGCCTCATGTACCTCCTCGGGTTCGGCCCGATACCGGCGTACGCCGCGAGCACGCTGCCAGGTCAGCCCGTGCCGAGATGGTCGGTGACCGCAGCGGCGGCGCTGGTCGGCCTCGGCGCTCACTTCGCCAACGTGCTGCCCGATCTCGCCGCCGACCGGGCCACAGGCGTAGACGGCCTTCCCCAGCGGGTGGCTGCCCGCTGGGGCCCCGCGGCCGTACGTGCGATCGCGCTAGTGCTGCTGCTGTCGGCGTCCGTGCTGTTGTTGCTGGCATCCAGCCGCCGGTGGGTCGCGCTGGCCGGGCTGGGTGCCGCCGCCCTGCTCGCGGTGGTCGGTGCCCGCGGCTCTGGGCGGCTGCCGTTCCTGGCCGCGATCGGCATCGCGGCCATCGATGTCGTGTTGTTCGCTGTGGGCGGAGAGGCCCTGACCTGAACTCATCCAGCCAGAGCCCATCAACGGAGGTACGTGCGTGCCTAGTTTGCAGCCATGACCACGATCGCGGCAGTGCAGTCCGCCTTCCCGGCCTACCGGTATCCGCAGGCCCAGTTCGCGCAGAAGGTTGCCGACCAGGTCGGCTTGGACCCGGACCAGCGCGCCCGGCTGGAGCGGCTGCACGGTAACGCCGGCGTCGACACCCGCCATACCATCCTGCCGATGGCGGAGTACGGCGCCCTGGGCGGGATCGGACCCGCCAACGATCGGTATATCGAGGAGGCCACCGACCTCGGGGAGAAGGCGCTGCGCGGTGCCTTGGACGCGGCCGGGCTGGCCGCCCGCGACGTGGACCTGCTGATCGTCACGTCGGTGACCGGCCTGGCCGTGCCGTCGCTCGACGCCCGGCTCATCCCCCGGCTCGGGCTGCGGCCTGATGTCAAGCGGGTCCCCATCTTCGGGCTAGGCTGCGTGGCCGGCGCGGCTGGCCTGGGCCGGCTGCACGACTACCTGCTCGCCTGGCCGCAGCACACCGCCGCGCTGCTGGCGGTGGAGCTCTGCTCGCTCACCTGGCGGCCCACCGACGTCACGGTGGCGGACCTGGTGGCCAGCAGCCTGTTCGGCGACGGGGCGGTGGCCTTGGTGGCCACCGGTGGGCAGGCCCTCGACGGGCGGACCGCTGGCGGCCCGCGGGTCGTCGCCTCGCGCAGCCAGGTGTTCCCCGACAGCGCCGACACGCTGGGCTGGCGGCTGGCCTCGGACGGCTTCCGGATAATCCTGACCGCGGAGCTGGCCGACGTGGTTGAGCGGCAGCTGAGCGGCAGCGTCACCGGCTTCCTCGCCGAGCACGGGCTGACCGTCGACGAGGTCAGCAGCTGGGTGTGCCATCCCGGTGGCCCGAAGGTTATCGACGCCATCCAGCAGAGCCTCAAGCTGCCTGACAGCGCCGTCGAGATGAGCCGGCGCTCGCTCGCGGAGGCCGGGAACATGTCGTCGGCATCAGTGCTGCACATCCTGGAGCAGACCATTGATACCCGCCCGCCGCCCGCCGGGTCGGCTGGCCTGATGATCGGGCTGGGCCCTGGGCTCAGCGCCGAGTTGGTGCTGTTGCAGTGGTGACTGGACGGCCGTCAGGAGGTGCCTGATGGCTATCTATTACGCCCTGCTCGTCGTCATCACCTTCGAGCGGCTGGCAGAACTGGTCGTGTCCCAGCGGCATGCCACCGACCTGCTGCGCCGCGGCGGCGTGGAATATGGCCAGGGACACCTTCCCGTCATGGTGGCCCTGCATACGGCACTGCTGATCGGCTGCTGGGTCGAGCCCATAGCCCTGCACCGCGTATTCATCCCGGCGCTGGCCTTCCCCATGCTCGTCTTGGTCGTGGCCGCGAATGCGCTGCGCTGGTGGTGCATTGCCACCCTGGGCCGAAGGTGGACTGTGCGGGTGATCGTCATGCCCGGGGCGTCCCTGGTCAGGACCGGCCCCTATCGGTGGTTCGCGCACCCGAACTATGTCGCGGTCATCGTGGAGGGCGCGGCGCTACCGCTAGTCGGCTCGGCCTGGATCACTGCGTGCACCTTCACCGTCCTGAACGCAGCGCTGCTCACGGTCCGGCTGCGCTGCGAGACGCGGGCGCTGGCCGCGGCTGCGCCGTGATCGACGTTCTGGTGGTGGGCGGCGGGCCGGCTGGACTCGCTACGGCGATCAGGTGCGCCCAGGTCGGCCTGTCCGTCACCGTGGCCGAGCCGCGCACCGGGCCGATTGACAAAGCATGCGGTGAGGGCCTGATGCCAGCGGCGGTGAGCCGGCTCGCGGCGATCGGCGTCCGCCCCGCTGGGTATCCAGTACGCGGCATCCGCTACCTCGACCCCAGTCACCGCGCTGACGCGCTATTCCGCCACGGGCACGGGCAGGGCGTGCGCCGCACTACGCTGCATGCCGCGCTCGCGGCCCGCGCCGCCCAGCTCGCGATCCCGGTCCTGCCGGTCCGGGTGACTGAGTTCACCCAGCAGAGCGGCGGCGTGACCGCGGTCGGCATCGAGGCCCGCTACCTAGTCGCTGCCGATGGGCTGCACTCGGTCATCCGTCGGGCGTGCGCGCTGGATCCGCCGCCCGCCCGCCATCCGCGGTTCGGGCTGCGCAGGCACTACCACATGACACCGTGGAGCGACCTGGTTGAGGTGTACTGGGCCGCGGGATCCGAAGCCTACGTCACGCCGGTCGCCGATGACCTGGTCGGCGTGGCCGTGCTCGGCGGCGCACGCGGCGACTTCGAGTCCCGGCTCGCCGCCTTTCCGGCCCTGCGCGAGCAGCTGGCCGGGGCCGTCCCGGCCAGCGAGGTCCGAGGATCCGGGCCGCTGCGGCAGGACGTCCGGTGCCGGGCCTCAGGCAGCGTCCTGCTCGTCGGTGACGCATCCGGCTATCTCGATGCGCTGACCGGCGAGGGCATCGGCGTGGCGCTAGCACAAGCTGCGGTCCTCGCGGATTGCGTCGCGGCTGGCCGGGCCGACGACTACGAACGATCCTGGCGGCGGGTCTCCCGAAAGGCGTGGGTGCTCACTTCGGGACTGCTCTGGTCCCGGCACCAGGCGCTGCTCGCACCGCGCATCGTTCCCGCCGCGCAGCGGCTGCCGTACTTTTTCACCAGCATCGTTAACCACGTCGCCCAGGCGTAGCAGAGCCCGGGGGTGCCATGCGGTGCGCTGGCGGGATGCCAGGCGGCTTCCGGCACGCCGGCTCGCCGTGCGGCGGTTTGCTGTATGCAAAACACAAACCCGACCGACGGAATTCGCTCGGACGTGATAGCCGGACAACCAGGTATGGCCGGACCCGCGAAAGCCGGCCGCCGCCACCCCGACGCCAGGTCAAATCACTACGCCAATCATTAGGGATTGGCTGGATATCCGAAAGGTCCTGCCGATTCACATGTAAGTTCGGCGACCTTACACTCCTAGCATGTTCCCTATGCATTTCGGCTCGCCTGACCAGGAGTTGCCGCTCGCTGGTCCGTCCCCGTCCGGGCTGGCGTCAGGCGGATCGGCTGCGGTTGCGCCGCTTGAGACACCTGTCGTGGCCGTCCTTCCCGATCTCCTGGTCCGGACCCAGCGCGCCGAATACCAGTTGCGGGGCGGGACCACGTGCCGCGTCGGCCGGGATCCGGAATCCGACATCGTCCTGACCGACCAGCGTGTCTCGTGGTCGCACGCGGTGCTACGGGTGGATGAGGATGCCTGGGTCTTCGAGGATCTCGGCAGTAGAAACGGAACGTTCCTCGGGATGCGGCGGGTCGGCCGTATCGATATCAGCACCGATTGCGTGGTGCGGCTGGGCAACGCGGATGACGGGGTGGTCCTGCGTTGCACACCCCAGATGCCCACGGTCGCCGCGCGCATCATCGGCTCGCCCGGGGACGGGAACACCGGCCGCCCGTCGCTCAAGCCGGCGTCGACCCCGGCCCCGGAGGCACCGGCACCTAGGGCACCGGCACCTGGGGCATCGGCCCCCGGTGAGTCCCGAATGCCGGGCGTGGACAGGTGTCCGACGGTACTGACAAAGCTGCGCGCCAAGAGCATGCGCATCGGCCGCACGCCCGATAACGACCTGGTCCTGAATGATCTCGAGGTTTCACGACATCACGCAGAATTGCGCAAACTGCCCACGGGAAGCTACGAGATCGTCGATCTCGGCAGCCATAACGGGATCTACGTAAACGGCTGCCGGATTCTCAACCATACGCTGGCGGAAGATGACATTGTCGGCATCGGGCACTCAACATTCCGGCTCAAGAACGGCGAGCTGAGGCAGTACGTCGACGAGGGCGAAGTCACCATCGCGGCCAACGAGCTGATGGTGAAGGTGACGGGCGGCAAGGTGCTGCTTGACCGGGTGACGTTCCCGATCCCGGAGAAGTGCCTGCTCGGCATCATCGGCCCCAGTGGCGCGGGCAAGTCCACGCTGGTCGGCGCGCTGACCGGGATGCGCCCGGCCGACACCGGCACCGTGCTCTACGACAACCGGGATCTGTACCAGAACTACAACGAGCTCCGGTACCGGATCGGCTTGGTCCCGCAGGAAAACATCCTGCATACCCAGCTGACGGCCCGCCGCGCACTGCAGTACTCCGCCGAGCTCCGCTTCTCCGCCGACACCAAGCCCGCCGAGCGTGACGCCCGCATCGACGAGGTGGTCGACGAGCTCGGCCTGACCGCACATGCCGAAACGCGTGGTGACCGCCTGTCCGGTGGCCAGCTCAAGCGCGTCAACGTGGCACAGGAGCTGCTCACCAAGCCGTCCCTGCTGCTCCTTGATGAGCCAACCTCCGGCCTCGATCCGGGCCTGGACAAGGCGGTCATGCAGCAGCTGCGGGACCTGGCCCACGACGGCCGGACGGTGGTCGTGGTCACGCACAGCATGGCGAACCTCGACACCTGCGACCGGCTGCTCGTCCTGGCTCCTGGCGGCAAGATGGCCTTCTACGGCCCGCCGGGCGAGGCCCTGCGCTACTTCGGCCTGCCGGGCTGGGCCGAGGTGTTCCAGGCTTTCGACCGCTACCCGGGGCGCGACTGGGCTGCTGAGTTCGCGGAATCGCCCGCCTATGCCGAGTGGGTGCAGTCGCAGCGCCCGAAGCAAGCCACCCAGCCCAACGAGCTGCAGCCGCCGGCCGCGCCACCCCCGCAGCGGCGTGGCAGGATGCGGCAGACGATGACGCTGACCCGGCGGTATGCGCGGGTAATCGCGGCCGATCGTGGCTACCTGCTGTTCATGGGGCTGCTCCCCATAGTCCTCGGTCTGCTGATCCATTTCGTGCCGGCGAAGGAGGGCCTGGCGGGCCTGCCTGGCACCAACCTGTCCGCTCAGGAACTCCTGCAGATAATGGTCACCTGCGCCTGCCTCGCCGGGATGGCGAGCGCGGTCAGGGAACTGGTCAAGGAGCGCCCGATCTACATCCGAGAACGGGCGGCCGGCTTGTCGCCCGGTGCATACCTGTTCTCTAAGCTGCTGGTCCTCGGCGTCATCAGCATCGTGCAGTCGGTCGTGATCGTCCTGCTCGGGCTGGCCGGGCGCCAGTTGCCGGCCCATGGCGCCTTCCTTACCGGATTCCCGCTGGTGGAGCTGCTGATCGCCATTGCCCTACTCGCCATCGCCTCAATGTGCCTCGGGCTATTCGTGTCGGCCATCGTGAGCACGTCGGAGAAGGCGATGCCCTTCCTCGTGATGCTCACCATGGCCCAGATCATCCTGTCCGGCGGCGTGCTCCCGCTGGCCGGGCTGGCGGGACTCTCGCAGCTTTCTTGGATAGCCCCGTCCCGCTGGGGTTTCGGCGCCGTGGCGGCGACCGTAAACCTCAACACCCTGGTCCACGGCACCAGCGACCCGCTGTGGCGGCACACATCGGGAAACTGGCTGCGCGACGTGGCCTTTACTATCGGGCTGGCGGTGGTCTTCTCGCTACTCACCTGGACCCGCCTGCGCCGCCTCGGCCCCCGCCGCCGCCGCTGATCTCGGTAGCAGGAAGCCCACCCGGGCAGGCCACAGGGTCAGCCTGCCGGGCAGGCCGTGGCGGCTGCATACCGAGACCGGCTGCCGCCACGGCGGCGTGCTGGCACTGCGCCGGGCCGACGCGCGTATCCTCGACCCAATGGCCGAGTTGATTGTCGACGACGAGAACCTGGTAGTCCATCTCACTCTGGGCGAGAAGCTCTGGAGTTTCCACGGTGACATCCGGGTCCGCCTCTCCTCCATCGTCTCCGCGGCGCCCGATCCTAAGCCGTGGCTGGGCCTCCGGGGGTGGCGGATGGCGGGCGTCAGCTTGGCCGGGCACGCTGTGCTGGGCACCCGCCGGCACGGTGATGGCTATGATTTCTGCATCCTGCACCGCGATCGGCCGGCGGTCCGGGTGGACATGGCGTCGGGACGTTTCAGCCGCCTCGTCATCTGTGTGCCCGAGGGCGGCGACCCGGAGGCGGAGGCGGCGAGGATCGCTGCCGCGGCGGGGATCGCCCCCTCGGCGCCGGTCAGCAACGAACGATAGATCCTGATACGCGGGTGATATGCCGTGGCGGGCCCGAGATCCCACGTGGGCGTAGAAATCCATTTTGGTATCGCTGGGTATGTGTCCGTCTCGCGGCCGGGATCGAACCCCGAGTAGTTCGCCAGCACGCCTCTCAGCTGGCGCGCCGGCCCCGGAAGGTATGCCGGTACGCCTGTGGGCTGGTGTGCACCGTCCGGCTGAAGTGCTTGCGGAGGTTGGCTGCCGTGGAGAAGCCGCTTTTCTCCGCGACTGAATCTATCGGCAGGTCACTCATTTCGAGGAGTCGCTGGGCGAGCTGGACGCGCTGGCGCACCAGCCACTGGTACGGGGTCGTGCCGGTGCTAGCCAGGAACCGGCGGGCGAACGTCCGGGGGCTCATGGCGGAGCGAGCCGCCAGGTCTTCGACTGTTATCGGTTCGTTCAGATGCTCCTGGAGCCAGTAGACGGTGTCGGCGAACAGGCCGGCGCTGTCGAGTTCGGGCATCGGCGCGTCGATGTACTGGGCCTGGCCGCCGTCGCGCTGGGGCGGGACCACAAGCTGGCGGGCGAGCTGGGTGGCGATCTCTGTGCCGTAGTCCTGGCGGACCACGTGCAGGCACAAGTCGATGCTGGCGGCGCTCCCGGCCGAGGTCAGGATGTCGCCCTCGTCGACGAACAGTACCCCGGGGTCAACTGTCACGTTCGGGTACCGGCGTGCGAGCTCATCGCATTCTGTCCAGTGTGTGGTGGCACAGCGGCCGTCGAGCAGCCCCGCGCCTGCCAGGGCGAATGCACCGGTGCATAGCGAGACGATGCGGCTCCCTCGTGCTTGAGCCTGCCGCAGGACGTCCAGCATTTCCGCTGGGACCTGCTTGAAGGACACGGTCGGCAGCACGATCACGGTGCCGGCACTGCGGATCCGGTCCAGTCCGTGGGCAGGCAGGATCTGGAATCCGCTGTCGGTTGTCACCGGCCCGGGGGTGATGCCGCACACGAAGGAGCGGTACCAGGGACCGCCGAACATCGCCGCCCACTCGTCGCCGAAGACGTCGCAGGCGACACCGAGCTCGAAGACGGTGACCCCGTCGTAAATGACGATGGCGACGGCATGAGCGTCACGCGCCGGTCCGGTGGCGCGGTTTGAGGCGGTCCCGTCTTTCCGCCCGGCCAGGCCCGAATTGGCAGGATCGTTGCGCACAATGTCAATCCTGCCACTTACCAGGGCCCGTGTCGAGGCACACGATGGGGGAATGACCACAGACCTGCTGATTCGATCCGCCTCTGGTAGCCACCAGCCATGGGATCGCGTGCGGGCACCGGGGTGCTACAGGTGAAGCCCTTCATCATCGAGGTGCCGTCTCCTCTTGGCCTGCGACCGGACGGCGTCGAAGACGCTCCCGGCGCACTGCGGACGGCGGGCCTGCATGCGCGCCTCGGCTCGCCTGATGAAGCGCGCATTGACGTACCGCCGTACTGCGATGTCCGCGATCCGCAGACAGGGGTCCTGAATCCGCAGGGGGTCGCGGCGGTCGCACAGGGCCTTGCCGCTGCGGTGGATACAGCGCTCGACAGCGACCGTTTCCCGATCGTGCTCGGCGGTGACTGCAGCATCGTGCTGGGGCCGATGCTCGCCCTGCGGCGCCGCGGCCGTTACGGCCTTGTCTTCATCGACGGCCACGCCGACTTTCAGCACACCAACGACGAGCCGGACGGCGAGGTCGCGTCGCTCGACCTCGCCATCGTAACGGGACGCGGCCCGGAGATCCTCACTGACCTGGACGGGCTGCGGCCACTCGTCCGGGACGAGGACGTCGCACTGGTCGGGTACCGCGTGTTCGGCGACAACGACCACGTTCTCGACGAGCACGTCCGCGACACGGCCATCACGGTCGTTGACGGCCCGGAAGTCCGCGAAAGGGGCGCGACGAGCGCCCTCGGCAAGGCACTGGCCGCGGTCACCCGCCCAGGTGTCGACGGGTTCTGGGTACACCTCGACGTCGATGTTCTCGACGACGATCTGATGCCTGCCGTCGACTACCGGCACCCCGGCGGCCTCACCTGGGAAGAAGCCACCGAGATTCTCCGCGGCCTGCTGCACGCCAGCGGCGCGCGCGGCCTCGAGGTCACCATCTTCAACCCGCGCCTCGACTCCGACGGAAGCCACGCCCGGCATCTCTCCGACCTCATCACCAATGTCGTCTCCGGTGAGCGGAAGACGGTGAGCTGATGATCCCGACGACCAGCTTCGCAGATGGGGAAACGGATGCTCATTGCCACGTCTTGCGATGATCGGCGTCCCCCGAGCGCGGGGGCGCACGCACCAGGTGATCTGCAGGCTAACTGCCGGGTGCCGGAGGCCGTCACCTGGCGGTTCACGGTTTAGCGGTGCCGCGGCTACACGGCTGCCCAGAACGCGCATTTGTGAGTTGCGGCGAAATTGGTCTCTGTCTGCGGCACGGGCGGGACCAGCGACTGAATCTGCTGGGTGACGCTGTTGAAGTGCGGCCAGAACGGAGTGCCGAACGAGGTGGGGAATCCTCGCTTGGCAAAGTTCGTCCAGTAACTCTTCATAATCGTCGCTAGCTGCTGCTGTTGTGCCGAGAGCGTTCCCGGGAAGGCGGCCGTCGGAAGGTCCATGATGTACTGGATCTCGGAGGCATGAGCGGCACCATACGGAAAACTCACTGGTGGCAAGAAGTTTTCTGGCGCGTTCTCGTCGTTGAATTCGTAGCCGAATGTCGGCACGAAATTCGACACCGTCTGATCGATGGTCAGGGCCGGACAGGCGAATATCGCGTCGGTCCCGACCGTGCCGAGGGCCACGGCTGGGCTGGGATACGAGCTCAGCGGGTACTCGGCGGCGATAGCCGCTGCCGCCTGCGCGGGTACACCGAGCGTCGAGGAGATCATGCTCTGGTAGTTCGCCGCGGTGACCGGACTGCCTTCCAGTTCGCTGAGCGCGACGAACAGCCGCCATTCGTCGTGGTTCGTGCCGTTGATGATCGGAACGCGGTTGAAATCGCCAGTGGCGAAGGCGGTCTTCAGCGTCTGGGGCAGCACCTCACTGTTGATGTTCGGCGTGTAGCCGGCCGGGTTCTCGTTGGCCAGGATGGCCGATACTGGCAGGCTGCGCAGGCAGGCAGCGGTCTGGTCCGAGCATCCGGCCTTCGTCGCGAACGCCTGGCCCGCTGCCTCGGCGCTAGCCAGCGATGCCTGCGTCAGGTTGTAAGATCCGCTCTCGACGATCGCCTTGGAGAACAATCCCCTGGCCGCTGGGGACGCAACTTGCGACAGCGTGGACAGGCCGCCCGCGGACTCACCGAAGATGGTCACGTTTCGCGGATCGCCGCCGAAGCTGGCGATGTTGCGCTGGACCCAGCGCAGAGCCGCCTGCTGGTCCATCAGGCCGTAGTCGCCCGACTGGCCGTTCGCGTCGGCCAGCGCCGGATGCGCCAGGAAACCGAGCACGCCAAGCCGGTAGTTGATGGTGACGACGGTTACGCCCTCTTCGACCAGCTTGGTGGGGTTGTAATCATTGCTTTCGCCGCTTACCAGCGCGCCACCATGGATCCACACCATGACGGGGTGGGCGCCCGCCTCCTGGCGGCTTGGTGTGAAGACGTTCAGGAAAAGGCAGTCCTCCGACGTGCTGGCCTGCCCGAAAGGTGAGGCAGGCTGCGGGCAGTGAGGCGCGAACTGCGTGGCATCGCGCACGCCCGACCAGTTGGCGGCCGGCTGCGGTGGCTGCCACCGCAGCGCGCCGACGGGAGGTGCGGCGTATGGGATGCCGAGGAACTCGTTGACCGACCCGTTCGATGTCCCGCGAACGGCCCCGTTGGCGGTGCCAACCACCGGGCTCCCTGGGGCGGTATGCCCGCCCGTGCTCGCACTGACGGCAGGCACAGCGGCGATCAGGGCACCCAGGGTGACTCCGGCGACCGTCAGTCGGGTGCTCGTCCGCCAGCCGGTCCAAGGTCTTAGCATCCAAATCTCCCTTCAGGGCTGAACGCCGAATGCCAACCCGCCCGCCGACTCGCAATATAGGGAGCCGTCAGTGCACTCTGCAACATCCTATATAGATGTTGCTTTTACCGTGTGCGGATAGACTTGTCAACTAATGGACCACCGCACACCCTGGGCTGACTCGGCGTCTCAGCATCCGCTCCATCAGCCCTCGCCTAACCGGTCTCAGACTGGGCAGACAGTGCTGCAACGACAGTTGCAGGCAGGCGCCCCGGCTCGCCGGGCCACCGCCCTGGACGCGTTCGCACTGGCGAAGCGGCGCTTCCTGCACGGGCAACGAGTGGACATGGGCGGCTTGTCCCGTGAACTGGGTGTCAACCGGGTTACCTTGTACCGGTGGGTCGGCACCCGCGAGCAGCTCTTGGTGGAGATCCTCTGGTCGCTTGCCGAACGGACCCTGTCCGACGAGCTGAAACGGGTCGAGGCCGAGGATTCCGCAGGCAACCGGGTCGCCCGCCTGCTCAGCAGCTTCGTCAGGGTCTGCCTGGCCAATCCTGGACTGCAGCAGCTGCAGCGCGACGAGGAAGAGCTGGCATTCCGGCTGCTGACCCTCGCCCCGCACGGCTTTCACCCCCGGTTCGTGACGCTGGTACGCGATCTCCTCGCCGAGGACGTCGCGGCGGGCAGGCTGGACACGCCGGTGCCGCTGGACGACCTTGCCTACACCGCGGTGCGAATCGTCGAGTCATACGTGCACCGGGCGGCAATCACCGGAGATGAACCCGACGCCGACCGGGCCGCCCGCGTTCTGCACGCTCTCCTACGCTGACAAGGGGAGGCGGCCGGCCACCAGCAAGATCGCGCCGACGGCAACCAGAAAGAAGCCTCGGGCGGTTCCCCTGACGCGCCGTCCGCCCGATGGCGGCGCGGCGGGAGCCTCCAGCGCGACTGAGCATGGACATCCGGTGACTCCTTCTATCGGCCGGGGATCCGTTTTCCGGGCTTCCCCGTGCATGCCTCCATCGTCTGGCCCGGGGCGCGGGGGCGCATCGGCGCGACGACCGGACTGGCACCGGGCCAGGTGACGCGGCGCTCCTCGGCGCTATGACGTAGACCGCACCCGACGGGCTGGCTGTGCCCTCGGCCATGGCCGGGGCGGCTGGTCGTGGGCTCCGCCGACGAAATGCTCAGGCGCGGTGCGGCGGTGCCGCGGCTCGGACCGCGTCCAGGACGGCGTCGATGTCGTCCTTCTCGGCGAACGCGACGGCTCCGGCTGCCAAGGCAGCCTGGCGGAGGCCGCCTCGCATGCTCATGGCGACCACGGCACAGCCCGGCCGCCGGCCCAGGCTGCGCACTAGCGCGAGGCCGGCTGCCTCGTCGGGGATGAGCACGTCCACCAGGGCCACCGACGGGCCGGCGGACTCGGCCAGGACTAGGGCGGCCGCGGCGTCGGCCGCGGCCGCCACCACGACCAGGCCGGCCTCCAGGGCGATGGTCTGGCCGATGGCCGCCCGCACCCGGGCGTCGTCGTCTGCGACCAGCAGCCGGATGGGACTATCGGGTCCGTAGGAGACCAGCCCCGTACGACCCAAGGCGGCATCGTCGCCCGCGACGGGCGCACGGGCCGGGAGCCGAAGACAGGTCATCTTCTCAGTCTCGCCGGGGCTCCGGTCGGTAGCATCGGCCCGACGACGGGCCTGGGCCAGGACATTCGTCGCTGCCCACTCGGCCAGATGACCAGGGTGACCCCTTAAGGGCGGTCTGCGGGACCGGGCACCAATCCCTCCCGCACCGCCCACAGGGCGGCCTGGGTGCGAGAGACCAGCCCCAGCTTGGCCAGGATGGCCGACACGTGCGTGCGGGCGGTGCGCTCGCTCACCACCAGCGTCTGGGCGATCTGGCGGTTCGAGGCCCCCCCGGCCACCAGCGCGAGCACCTCCCGCTCCCTGGGGGTCAGGCTGTCCGCATGGCGACGAGGGGCGCGCAGCGAGTCGGCCAGCAGCCGGGCCACGCTGGGATCCAGGTGCATCTGCCCGGCGACCGCGGCCCGGATGGCCTGGGCCACCTGATCCGCGTCGGCGTCCTTCAACAGGTAACCCGCCGCCCCGGCCTCCAGCGCGCCGCGGACCTTAGCCTCCTCGGCGAAGCTGGTCATGACCACCACCTCGATGGCCGGCCAACGGGATCTGAGCTGGCCGGTGGCGGTGATGCCGTCCAGGCCCGGCATCAGCAGGTCCATCAGCACCACATCGGGCAGGTTGCCGCCCGGTTCCAGCACGGCGATGCGGTCCAGGGCCTGGCGGCCGTCCCCCGCCTCACCGATTACCTCGATGTCCGCTACCTGCGCCAAGTAGGCCGACACGCCTCTGCGCACGACCCGGTGATCGTCAACCAAGAAGACCCGGATAGAACCGGCGGCATCACTCTCAGCGGGCATCTGGGCCTGCCTTCCCTTGATCGCGCCGGGCCTGAGGCAGGAACACCGTCACCGTGGTGCCGGTACCCGGCGAGCTGGTAATAGTCAGGTCGGCCCCGATAGCCCCGGCCCGTTCGGCCATGGTAAAAAGCCCGAGGTGACCGGGATGCCTGGCGTGCTGATCAAACCCGGCCCCGTCGTCGCGCACCTCCACCCGCAGGCTGCCCGCCTCGGCGGTGACGCTCACGGTCGCGGCATCGGCGCCGCCGTGCTTGACCACGTTGTGGAGGGCTTCTGACGCGATGCGGTACAGGTGCTCTTCGGCTCCGGCCTCTAGGTCCAGCCGCCCCTCGGGGCCCTCCACCGTGACCGCGACCTGCTCCCGCAGCTGCGCGGCCCGGGCGTGCATGGTCATCGAGAACAGCGCCTGGCTCACCGAATCGTGCAGCTCACGGGCCAGCCGGGTCCGCTCAAGCAAAGCCGCCGCCTGCCTGGCCGCAGTGCCCAGCCGGGCGCTGGTTACCGCCACCGCGGCCTGATCGGCCAGGGCCGTGTAGAAGGCAAGCTCCTCCTCGCTCGGCCCGGCCAGCCCCGACGGCAAGTGCACCCCGAAGACGCCGAATACCCTCTTCTCCCAGCACAGGGGCAGAAAAACCGCTGCCTGCCAGTCCAGGCCCTTCAACGTGGCGACGAAAGCCTCCGTGGCCGGGTTGGCCTCCCAGACGGAACGGGCGTCAGGCAGCACGATGGGCTTGTCAGTGAGGATGGCGTCCCCGACCGGCACGTCATCGAGGGTGAGCGAGCCGCTGGCGATCGGGGATCGCAGCGTGGCCATTGCCTCTACGCCGGCCGGAGGCAGCCCGTAGCCTCCCGTCGCGGCCACCTTGTGATCGTCGTCCACCACGGTGATCCCGCAGGCCAGGGCACGGGTGCTCTCCACGGCGTGGCGGGCAATGCCGGCCAGGATCTCCTCGGTGGTCCCGGCCCCCACTAGCTGTGCCGCCGTCTGGGCCAGGGCCACCGCGGCGCGGCCCGCAGCCCGGGGACCGGTGAGGTCCTGGAAGATGGCCATGCCAAGGCGACTTCCGGCCACGTCGACGGCGAACTGGGAATAGACGATCTCGCGCTCGGCGCCATCGGGACCGCGCAGGTTGCAAGTGAACGGTGCTGGCACACTGCCGGACGAACCGCCGAACTGATCAGAGAAGCGGGTCAGCATGATCGTGTGCTCCCGGGCCGGGATACTGCCCAGAAAATCCCGGCCGCGGAGCTGCTCGAGCGGGTAGCCCAGCATCTGACACGCCGCCGGGTGGGCATAGACGAAACGCCGCTCGGCATCGATGACGGCAATCCCGTCCTGGGCGCCGGCCAGTACGCCGGCCAGCGCCGGCAGACCCAGCGCGACGGCATCCGCCAGCGCAGAGGACCCGGTGAGATCGGGGGCAACACGGCCGAGGTTACTCGCAGCGCCGCGATGGTTATCCGAACTGGCCGGGCTGGTAGTCGCCAGCGGGCTGCCGGATGATGACGTTCATGCGGTTCCAGGCGTTGATGAGGGCGATGACCGCCACCAGCGCCACGAGCTGGTCATCGTCGTAGTGCTTGGCCGCGTTCGCCCAGGCCTCGTCGGTGACGCCGCCGGCGGCGTCGGCGATGCGGGTGCCCTGCTCGGCGAGCTCCAGCGCGGCCCGCTCGGCCTCGGTGAAGACCTTCGCCTCCCGCCATACCGCGACCAGGTTCAGCCGCTGCTGGCTTTCCCCCGCGTGCAGGGCGTCCTTGATGTGCATGTCAGTGCAGAAGCCGCAGCCGTTGATCTGGCTGGCCCTGAGCTTCACCAGCTCCTGCGTCGCGGCCGGCAGGGCCGAATCATGCACGACGGCCTCCGCCGAGTTGATGCGCTTGATGAACTTCGGCGCCAGCGGGCTGCGGAGGTAATCGAGACGGGCGTCCATCGTCATCTCCCTGTCAATTCTTGCGGGTCAGCCCGAGCTGGTGGTCCGCAGGATGGTGGATTCTTCTCAGCAGTACGACGACGCAACCCCGCGGAATGTCAGGCGGCGTGCCGGCCTCACATTCCGGTGCGCTGTCTTGTCGAACTGGATGAGGGCAGATCCTGGCAGTCCTCTGACTGACGATGGTCCGGTTTTGCCAGCGCATCGGTCTCGATCGGCTCAGGAGGCAAGGACGCTGCAGCGGTCGTCTGGGTTGGGTCGTGGCCGGTGAGCACCGCGATCGAAGCGATGATGCCCGTGGCCCTGTCTCCGACCAGTTCCCAGGCCCGCGCAATTCCGATGATCAGCAATCCAATGAGGAGGTTGCTGACCAGCTCTGCCTGGCCAGCGCTGTGCGGATTCAGGATGAGATCAATGCCGCCGGCGAGCTCGAACGCGAAGGTCAGCAAGAGGAGGGCAATCAATCCGAGCTGTCGCGGCACATCGCGCCGTGGCAGGTGACCGGAGAAGATGGATCGCGTCCCTGCGGCGGTATAGAAGATGCCGATCACAGCCAACACGGTGGCCGGGTACCCGATGTTGTTCCCCGGTACGAGACCGAACAGCGAGACCGCCAGCGCATTAGTGAACGCCAGGATCGAGGCGGCCGCGCGGACCTGCTGGATGACGACCGGGCGATCAGATGGGTTGTGGCGGGCAGCGACGGATACGGCGACGAACAAGAGGCCGGTAAGCGCGGCCGCGCAGTCAGCGATCGCCGGGAACAGATCCCGGTAGGTCCCGGCTAGCACTGTACCCACATTGCCTGCGGAACTCCTCGCGGTACAACAACGACCAGGTCCGCACGCCGGTCACGTGCGTGGTACCTGCGGCGGTCACCCGGTTGCCGGGCAGCAGCTAGGCCTAGATCGAGCTGCGCTGGCCGGATGGCTGTCATGTCTATGTTCTCCGCTTCACTAGTCGCTGAGCTTGACCGTGCACCTGGCTCCGGCACGTTGGCCGGAGCGGGCCCGGGCACGCGCGCGGCGGTGTGTCAGACGTGCGTATAACCGGGGCTGGGGATCGTCGCATGGGCTGAGCGGGGGGCCGTGCGGGCACGGATGGCCAGGCCGGCGGTGCGGGTGATGAGCATGGCGACGGCCATGAAGATGAGGCCGTCGGTGATCGCTGCGGCCGGGATGCTGTTGGTGGCTAGCCAGCCGCCCAGCGGGTTGCCGAACCAGTGGTCGGCGCCGTAGGAGAACAGCGCGCGGGCGCCGATGACTCCGGTCCACAGCAGCGCGTAGCCCCATCCGGCGGCGCTGACCGGCTGGCCAGTCGGGCCGCTGCGGTAGACCCTGACCAGAGCCAGAGCGATCAGGCCCGCGGCCAGTCCGGCGGCTGCGCCGACAAGTTCGACGGCCAGCCCACCGCCGTGGATGGTGACCTTTTCCAGGAACAGCGGGACGACGGCTGCCGCCAGCAGGATCGGCCGCAGGATGCGGAACTTGGTGATCTTGCGGTGTGATCCGAGGTCGGCTTCCCGCACGGCGGCCAGGACGATGGCGTTGACGATTTCGGCGTCTATGAGCATGGACATCCGGTGACTCCTTCTATTGGCCGGGGATCCGTTTTCCGGGCTTCCCCGTGCATGCCTCCATCGTCGGGCCCGGGGCACGGGGGCACATCGGCGCGACGACCGGACTGGCACCGGGCCAGGTGGCGCGGCGCTCCTCGGCGCTATGACGTAGACCGCACCGGACGGACTGCCTCGACGGGCAGGCCTGCGCTGCCGCCGGAACAGGTGCGCGGTGATCCAGCCACTGCGATAAATTGCCGTGAGCCGCTGGATTTCCTCGATTACGTGAGCAATCCGCTGGGCCTACCCCCTAGCTTGGCCCCCGGCGTCCCGGCGGTCGTAGGCGGCGCGGCTAGCCTCGATCTCGCCGATGTGCTTCTCTGCCCACGATTTCACGGCGTTCACCGTCGGTATCAGGCTTTCTCCGAGCGGGGTGAGCTGATAGTCCACCCTCACCGGGACACCAGCCGTGACGGTGCGAGAGACCAGGCCGTCCCGTTCGAGCGCGCGGAGTGTCTGGGTGAGCATCTTCTGGCTGACGCCCGCGATGATCTTGCCCAGGTCGCTGTACCGCAGCGGCCCGTCGGCCAGCGCGACGAGGATCAGCGTCACCCATTTGTCGCTGATCCTCGTCAGCACCTGACGTGACGGGCATGCCGCGAGGAACGCGTCGTACTCCTCGCGTGCGGCCGTCCGCCGCTGCGCCGCCGTCAAGGTCGGCATCGAACACACCTCCTGGTAGCTAACGCACTTCAAAGTGCGTGCCATACAGCCGGTATGGAGCGTAACTCTCCATTGGTTCGTAGCCAAACATAGGCATAACCGACCCTCAGGAGGAGCACGACATGCGAGCTGTTGTGGTGCGTAACTATGGCGGTCCAGAGGCGCTGGAGGTCGTCGAGGTACCGGACCCCGAGACCCGGCGCGGACAGGTGAGGATTCACGTCGAGGCCGCGGCGGTGAACCCCGTGGACATCGCCACCCGCGAGGGGCTGATGAACAAGGCGCGGCCTGGCGTGATCCGCGAGCGCGAGCACGTCGGCATCGGATGGGACGTGGCAGGCACCATCGACGCGATAGGACCTGAGGTCACGGCGTTCGTTCCAGGGGACCGGGTGATCGGTCTCCGGGACCGGCTGGACCGGCCGCTCGGAACGTACGCGGAACGGATCGTCCTCGACGCGGTCGATGTGGCACCGGCGCCGGCGGGCGTGAGCAGTGTCGCCGCGTCCACGATCCCGCTGAACGCCCTCACCGCGATCCAGGCGCTTGACGCCCTCGGCCTGGCGGCCGGGCAGACCATCCTCGTGACCGGCGCGGCCGGCGGCCTAGGCGGGTTCGGTGTCGAGCTCGCGGCCATGCGCGGCCTGCGGGTGATCGCTGCGGCGGGAGATGCCGACGAGAAACTCGTTCGCGAGCTGGGTGCCGCGGATTTCGTCCCCCGCTCGGCCGACCTGGCGGAGGCAGCCCGCGACCTAGTGCCAGGCGGGGTGGACGCGGTCTTCGACGCGGCCGTGCTGGGATACCGGGCTCTGGACGCGGCACGCGGCGGAGGAGCGTTCGCCTCGTTCGTGCTGCCAGGACCCGGCAAGCTGCGCGGCAACCGGGTGGAACCGGTCATGATCCGTGCCGACGGGGCGGCCTTGTCCGCGCTTTCGGCACTGGCCGCGGCCGGGAAGCTGACGCTGCGTGTCGCGGATACCTATCCGCTCGAGCATGCGGTCAAGGCACATGAACGGCTAGAGGCTGGTGGGCTGCGCGGGCGACTGGTCCTGGTTCCGTGATTTACGAGTCTCGCCCATGCCCACGACCGGCGCAAACCTCCTCGTGGAGGGTCGCCGATCCCGCAGCCTGCTGTCCTGGCGTGTAATAGGACTGACCCGCTGTTGCGATGGAGGCAGGCTCGATGACGTACCAGGTAGTGAACCCCGCCACAGGCAAGGTAGAAAGCGAGTACGCAATGGCGACCGACGCCGAGGTCAGCGACGTGCTGGAGAGAGCCGGACGGGGCTACACCTCATGGCGGCATACTTCCATGGACGAGCGCGCCGAGATCCTGGGCCGGGTGTCCCAGCTGTACCGCGACCGCGCCGGCGAACTGGCCGCGATCATCACCCGGGAGATGGGCAAGATCACCAAGGCGGCCCGGGGAGAGCTGCGGTTCGCCGCCGCCATCTATCAGTACTACGCCGACAACGGGGCAGCGCTGCTCAAGGACGAGCCGCTGGCCTCGAACCTGCCAGGGACGGCCTGGGTGCGCAAGACCCCGATCGGGGCGCTGCTAGGCATCATGCCGTGGAACTACCCCTATTACCAGGTCGCCCGGTTCGCCGCGCCGAACCTGATGATCGGTAACACCATCGTGCTCAAGCATGCGCCGCAGTGCCCAGAGTCAGCCTTGGCCATGGAGAAGATCTTCCGCGACGCCGGGTTGCCAGAAGACGCTTATATCAACATCTTCGCGAGCAACGAGCAGGTCGCCGGCATGATCGCGGACCCGCGTATCGCCGGGGTGTCGGTGACTGGCAGCGAGCGGGCCGGGTCGGCCGTGGCCTCTGTGGCTGGGCAGAACTTGAAGAAGGTTGTGCTGGAGCTGGGCGGCTCGGATCCGTTCATCGTGCTAGACGGCGCCGACCTGCCGAGCGTGGCCAAGACGGCCGCGGCGGCCAGGATGGAGAACGGGGGGCAAGCTTGCAACGCATCAAAGCGGATGATCGTAACCGAAGCGGTCTACGACGACTTCATGCGTGAGTTCACGGCCGCGATGTCCGGCTACGTGACCGGGGATCCGACCGACCCGGCGACGAGCTACGGGCCGCTGTCCTCTGAGCAGGCGGCGCGCAACCTGATGGCGCAGATCGACGACGCAGTCAGCAAGGGCGCAACGGTGCATCTCGGAGGGCGCCGCATCGACGGGCCGGGCGCATTCGTGGAGCCGACCGTGCTGTCCGGTGTGACCCCGGACATGCGGGCCTACCGGGAGGAGCTGTTCGGTCCGGCGGCCGTGGTCTACCAGGTGGCCGACGCCGATGAGGCGGTAGAGCTGGCCAACAGCAGCGTTTTCGGGCTGGGCGGGGCCGTCTTCAGCAGCGACGAGAAGCTGGCCGTTGAGGTCGCTGACCGGCTCGACGTCGGGATGGTCTGGATCAACACTGCCGAACTCGGCGGCCCGGAGCTACCGTTTGGCGGCACCAAGCGATCCGGTGTCGGCCGCGAACTCGGGCCGCTGGGGATCGACGAGTTCGTCAACAAGAAGCTGATACATACGCCACCCGCAGCGCAGTGACCCGGTCGGGCCTCAAGGAATCCCCGCTTTTTTCATCTTCCTGGCCGGCCGGGTGTGCGCCTTGGCCACGCATGGGGGCATGGCCAGCTCAGTACGGTGCTCTCGGGCCCGGTATGCGCTCGGTGTCATCCCCACCAGCTCGGTGAATCGCGAGCTGAACGAGCCGAGGGAGGTGCAGCCGACCTCCATGCACGCGTCGGTCACGCTCACGCCTGCACGCAGCAGTGCCATCGCCCGTTCCACTCGCCGGGTCATGAGGTAGGTGTACG
>JBAUAY010000396.1:0-2988 GCA_049676235.1 Streptosporangiaceae bacterium | reverse complement strand
TCACCGCTCGCCGCGTCCGGCTGGGCGTCCTGGGTTCCCTCAGCTGCCTGGGTTTCCGGCTGACCGTCGCCGGCATCCGCGGTGGCGTCCTGGTCGCCGGTCCTGCCCCGGCCGCGGCTAGGCCGCCGCCTGCGGCGGCGCCCCGCAGCCGTGCCGTCGTCATCATCGCCGGGGCCACCGTCGCTGTCGGCGTTCCCGCTGGTCCCGGCGGCCACCGGGGAATCGGCTACCTGCCCCGGCGACGCGGGCTCGGACCGGTCGGGCCCGGGCTCGGGCCGCGCCGTCGGCGGCTGGAACACCACCTGAGGTGGCTGGAACACCGCCGCGGGTACGGCCTGGTTCAGCTCGCCGGCACCACGCCCGCCCGCCGCGTTGTCATTGGATTCTCTGTCGTACAGCTCGCTCTCGAGCATTCGGGCAATCTCCAGTCAGGCTCCCGGGCGCGCGGTACCGCGGCGTTCCGCCGACTGGCGGCGCTCCGCGACGCACCCGCACACCACACGGGAGCACGTTGTAAACGAAGGCCCAGGCGGAGCCGCACTGGCGGTCCTGGGTCCGCGCGGTGACCGCGCGAGCCCGAAAGCACCGAGCCTTGTAACCTATCTCTGTCTTGCTGGGTGCGGCTCCCTGGCACCACCGCATCGCCGTCATGACCCCTTCTCCCCAGTCAACAGGGTCTCCCCGGTCAGCAGGGCCCGCGGGCCCTGCGCCAGCCGGGTGGTCATCGGCGGCGATGACGGAACGATGCCGGCCTGTTCGCGCAGCGCGGTCAAGACATCCTCGGGCCGCACGGCAGGCGCCGTATGTAGAACAACCATTCGGAGAATGGCACAATCTTCGAAGCCTGTCACGACAGCACGCTGGCCGCCGTCAGGATCAGCCGTGGTCGGTCCCATCACGTCAACGTTCATCTCGACCACGGCCGCACGGGCATCCAGTCGCCGGATGCCCTTGTCCGTGAGGCGCTCCACTGGCGCCTCACCGAGGGTGAGAAAACCCGTGACGGCCCGCTGCGCCGCCGCCGGCCCCACGCCCGGTAGAACCACTCGCCACTCAGATGCCTCCAGATGGCCAAAACCACCGGACGGCGACCCGCCGGAACCCCGCTTGGGGGCATCCTCCGCGACGTCGATCACATCAATCCCATCAGGCAGTGCCGCGTTGAGCCGCTGGCATACCTGCGTCTCAGCCTGCCGGTCGGTCAGCGCGAGGCTCAGATACTCAGCCTCACTCGCCACACCGGTCGGAGCACCGCCCGCATAGGAAATCTTCGGATGCGGCGTGAACCCGGCAGAATAAGCGATCGGCAGACCTGCCCTGCGCACTCCCCGCTCGAAAGCGCGCGCCACGTCCCTGTGGCTGGCAAAACGCATCTTTCCACGCTTAGCATACCGGACCACCAGATGCTGCACCGCAGGCCTGGTGGGTGCCGGTTCCGCCACGCTACCTCCCGCCCACTACGGGAAGCAGCCGCCTCCCGTCAAGGCGCTCTCCCGTCGGGCCCACCTGGATCTCGGTACCCATGGCGGGACACACCCCACATTCATAACACGGAGTCCAGCGGCAATCTTCCACCTCGGCCGCGTCCCCCGAACCCTCGGGAGCGATGGAATCCTGCCAGTCCTGCCATAGCCAGTCGCGGTCAAGACCCGCGTCCAGGTGTTCCCAGGGGAGCACCTCGCTGTAACCACGTTCGCGCGTAGTGTACCATGCAAGATCCACCGGTTCCCCGTCCAGGGCCGTCTCGGCGCACCGCTGCCAGCGTTCGAACGAGAAGTACTCGCCCCACCCGTCGAACCGCGCGCCGTCCCGCCACGCCGCGAGGATTATGCCGCTCACCCGGCGGTCGCCCCGGGAGAGCAGGCCTTCGATGAGGCCGGGCTGCCCGTCGTGATAGCGGTACCCGATCGCCTTGCCGTAGCGGCGGTCCGCGCGCAGCGCGCCGCCGAGCGCACGCAGCCGGGCGTCCACCACCTCGGGCGCGCACTGCGCCGCCCACTGGAACGGCGTGTGCGGCTTGGGCACGAAGCCGCCGATCGACACCGTGCACCTGATGTCGCGCCGCCCGGTCACCTCCCGGCCGGCCGCGATCACCCGGCGCGCCAGCTGCGCGATGGCCAGCACGTCGGCGTCCGTCTCGGTCGGCAGCCCGCACATGAAGTACAGCTTCACCTGCCGCCAGCCGCTGGCGTAGGCGGTCGTGACGGTGCGCAGCAGGTCCTCTTCTGTGACCATCTTGTTGATCACCTTGCGCATCCGCTCGGACCCGCCCTCCGGGGCGAACGTCAGCCCGGACCTGCGCCCGTTCCGGCTCAGCTCGTCGGCGAGGGTCACGTTGAAGGCGTCCACCCGGGTGGACGGCAGGGACAGCCCGATGTTGGTTCCCTCGTAGCAGTCGGCCAGGTCGACGGCGATCTCGTTGATCTCGCTGTGGTCGGCGCTGGACAGCGAGAGCAGGCCGACCTCGTCGAATCCGCTGGCCGCCACGCCGTTCGCGACCATCGAGCCGATCGTGGTGATGGACCGCTCCCGCACCGGCCTGGTGATCATCCCGGCCTGGCAGAACCGGCAGCCGCGGGTGCAGCCGCGGAAGATCTCCACGCTGTACCGCTCGTGCACGGTCTCCGCGACCGGGACGATGGGCTTGCGCGGGTACGGCCAGGCGTCCAGGTCCATCACGGTGTGCTTGGATACCGCGGGCGGGACGCCGGGACGGTTCGGGGTCACGGAGGCGATCTGGCCGTCGGGCCGGTACGAGACGTCGTAGAAGCGCGGAACGTACGCCACCGTGGACAGGCTGAGCAGGAGCCCGTCCCGGCCGCCCGGCTGCCCGGCCCGCTTCCAGTCGCGGATCAGGTCCGTGATCGCGAGCACGGCCTGCTCACCATCGCCGAGGACCACCACGTCGAGGAAGTCCGCCACCGGTTCGGGGTTGAACGCAGCGTGGCCCCCGGCGATCACCAGGGGATGTGCCGCCGTCCGTTCGGC
>JBAUAY010000395.1:0-3380 GCA_049676235.1 Streptosporangiaceae bacterium | reverse complement strand
GGTATTCGAAGACGAGTACCTGGACGAGTACGACGCGAGCGGCTTCGACGACTATGAGTCGCCCTACTGGGATGACATAGATCTCGAGGACATGTTCGACCTCCCGCCGGTGCTGCCGCCGGTCCGCATACCCGAAGAGGCGGAGCTCGCCGTCCAGGCGAGAAGTCTTCGAGGCTATAGCGCGACTGGACCATCCGGATGCCGAGGCGGTTCTCGCGATGATCGGCAAGTACGCCCGCGAAAAGACGACCGCTAAGGCCGCCCGGCGGGCTGCGTACAAGGCGTCGACCCGCCGAGCCGCCCGCCGCTAGCTCGCGTCGATCACGTCGCGCTGGTCGACGTTGCTCAGGCTGCCGTTGCCCAGGTTGTAGGTCTCGGTCACGTTGGGGTTCCCTGTCGGGGACAGCCGGATGAAATAGCAGGAAGCGTAAGGACCGGTAGTGGTCACCGTCCACCGTTCGACATTGCGCTGGTAGTAGTCGGCGGTAGCCAGGTACAGGCGCGCCCGGGCCGGATCGCCGGCGGCCTGCGCCAGGTGCGCCGCGGCGACCAGTCCGGCAATCTCGGCGGCGATGTCGGCCGGCGAGAAGCCGAGGTGTTCCTCCCAGCGCTCCGCACCGTAAGGCCGGGCCGTGGTCGACGATGAAATCGCCTGGTCGGCGGGCAGTGGGCAGTGGGCAATGGGCAGTGGGGGCAGGTGCCCTGACCGGGCCCATCCGGGCGGGCCGATTGGACTCGCCTATCAGGCGGTGATTGGACCTAAAAGATCATCAATGGCGGGGTTACCCTGGCGACGATGAATCCTGAGAATAGTCAAGACCTTGGATCGGCGCGCCACGCTCTTCTTCCCGCCCGCCGCGTTGCTGATCACGCTGACCTTCCACCTTCTTGGCCGTGGTTTCCACTTTGTCTCCACACACCTGGTCAACCGCACTCGAGGAGAGCGTCATGACCGCTACCTACACCTTCGACGTCTTTTCCAGCCTTGACGGCTACGGCGCCGCCAGCGGCAACTGGACCGGCTACTGGGGTAAGCAAGGCCCCGAGCTGCTCGACCACCGCCTCGCCCTGTACGACCAGGAGCATCGGATGGTCTTCGGGGCCAACACGTACCGGGCATTCGCGCAGATGCTGGCCTCGAGCACCGAGGACTCCGAAGTGCGTGACCTATGGGTCACCCGGATGAGGAACCTGCCGGCGACGGTGGTGTCGAGCACGCTGCAAGGACCCCTCGACTGGCCGGACGCGACCGTCGTGAACGGTGACGCCGTCGACGTCGTCGCCCGGCTCAAGCAGGAGTCCGAGGTGCCGTTGCGCTCTCACGGCAGCTTGTCGATGAATCGGGCGCTGATGGCCGCCGGCCTGGTCGACCGCGTCCAGGTGACGCTCTTCCCGGTGATCACCGGTCAGACCGGAGCGGACCCGGTTTTCGGGGGTGCGGCCGACTTCGACCTCGAGCTGATCCAGAGCCGGACGCTCGACGGCCACACCCAAGAACTCATCTACCGGCCCACCCTGCACGTCTGAGTCCGTCCATGCACCCCACCCCGTCACGCAGCGAACCTGACCCGGAAGTCCCGGCCGACAGGCCGGCCGGGCTCAGGGCCACCCTGGCCAGGGTGGGGACCGGTTCTGGCGCCTCCGCCGATCCCATCGCAGCCCGTCGATCAGCTTCCGGACATCGGCATCGGCGTGCGCAGCGTCGAGTTCGCCGCCTGCTTCGGCAAACTTGCTTCAAGCTCGATCTGGAGCGTCATACCAGCACCGCGTCCGGGACGAGGGTGTCGCCGTAGGCCATCAGGTGCGCGGCGGCGAGCGCCAGCCACGGGCGCCAGTTGGCGGCCGGTGCTCGCAGGCCGAGGTGGGCGAGGGCCGCCTGGAGTGACGGGTCGCCCGCCGGGAACGCATCGCGCTGTCCGGACCGGAAGGCGATGTCGTCGCTCACTTCGGGTATCTCGCGGCCGGCGGCGAGTGCCGCTATCGCGCTCGTTTCGGCGTGGCCGAGCCCGATCACCGCGAGGCTGGCCGGCGTCACCCTCGCGGGGTCAGGAAACGTATAGGTAAGGCCCTCCTGCAGGCCGGGCACCGGGGTGCCCAGCCGGGCGACGAAAGCCGCGAGCAGGCGGTCACGGTCCGGCCGGCCGGACAGGATCGCCGAGACTCCCGCTTCGAATGGGTTCCACGCCCCTGGTACGGCGAGGCCCGGGTGCTTGGCGACCAGGGGGCCGAGCACCGGGTCGCCGCCGAGCGCGGCGACCCCGGCGGAGTGATCGCACTCGGCGCCGAGCAGCAGCCCGACCCGGTCCACCAGATGGATCAGGCCCTCCCAGTAGGGCAGGTGAACGCGCAGCAGCAGGCAGTTCTCGCGGCCCGGGGAGACCTCCAGCAGGCCGGGCGCGCCCGCCATCGTGATCGTCCGCCGGTAGGTGTCACCGTCGACCGCCTCGACCCCCGGCACCACGCGGGTGGCGAGGAAGGTCCGCATCGCGTCCCAGTCATAGCCGGGCACGACCGGTAGCCGCAGCGTAAGCCCGCCGTCGGCGGCGAGCCGGTCGGCGTGGTGCCTGCGATTGCGCAGGTCGGTCGGCGACGCGCGGAACACCTCCCGCATGGTCCGGTTGAACTGGCGCAGGCTGCCGAACCCGGCGGCGAAAGCGATGTCCAAGACGGTGAGGTCGGTGTCGTCCAGAAGCCGCCGGGCGAAGTGCGCGCGCCGGGACCGGGCCAGCTGATCCGGGCTCACTCCCAGGTGCGCCACAAACAGCCGGCGAAGATGCCGCGCCGACAAGCCGATCCGGGCCGCGAGCATCGCCTCGGTGCCACCGTCATCCATGACGCCACCGATGATCTGCTGCACCGCTTCGCAGACGAGCTCCGGCGCGCTGGTGGTGACCGGTCCCGCTACCCGGTAGGGGCGGCAGCGGTGGCACGCCCGGAAGCCCGCGGCTTCGGCCGCAGCCGGATGGTCAAAGGTCCGGACGTTGCGCGCCAGTGGCCTCCCTGCGCATCCCGGCCGACAGTAGATGCCGGTGGTGACGACGGCGGAGTACGTGGTCATGACTCCAGATTTACGGCATGGGTCCGACATTCTTCCGGCCGGATCCGGACACGATCCTGCCAGTCTTTCAGGTCCAGATCTGGCCGGACGCGGCGTGCGCGGCCCGGGGATCCTTGCGGAGTACCCAGTGGCTCGTGAAAGGACGTTCACCGTGCTAGTGAAGGTGTTCCCCATCAAGCTCAAGGACGGCACGCAGGACAAGGTCGAGGCGGTCGTGCAGGAATTCGCGCCGAAAGGGCCCGGCGCCGAAGACGGCACCTTGTCGTTCCGGGTGTACCGGGATCCGGCGAAGCCGGACTACCTGCTGTTCGTCGAGCACTTC
>JBAUAY010000394.1:0-12305 GCA_049676235.1 Streptosporangiaceae bacterium | reverse complement strand
GCACAACATCGTGTCCAACGCCTCGTGCACCACGAACTGCGTCGCGCCGATGGCCAAGGTGCTGCTGGACAACTTCGGGATCGTCAAGGGCCTGATGACCACGATCCACGCCTACACCAACGACCAGGTCATCCTGGACTTCCCGCACAAGGACCTGCGCCGGGCCCGGGCCGCCGCGCAGAACATCATCCCGACCACGACCGGGGCGGCCAAGGCGACCGCGCTGGTCCTGCCCGAGCTGAAGGGCAAGCTGGACGGGCTGGCCATGCGGGTACCGGTGCCAGACGGCTCGGTGACTGACCTGGTGGTCGAGCTGAACCGCGAGGTCACTAAGGACGAGGTCAACGCCGCGTTCCGCGCCGCCGCCGAGGGACCGCTCAAGGGCTACCTGTACTACACCGAGGACCAGATCGTGTCGTCCGACATCGTGGGCTCGCCCGCGTCCTGCACCTTCGACTCGTCGCTGACCATGGCGTTCGGCAGCACGGTGAAGATTATCGGCTGGTACGACAACGAGTGGGGCTACTCCAACCGGCTCGTCGACCTGACCGCGCTCGTCGCCTCACGGCTGCGGTAATGCGGTCCATCGACGACCTGGAGGTCATGGGCCGGCGCGTCCTGCTCCGGTCGGACCTGAACGTGCCGCTCGACCTGACCGGTACCGGGGAGATCACCGACGACGGCCGGATCCGGGCCAGCCTGCCGGTGGTTAGCAAGCTGTCTGACCGCGGCGCGCGGGTCATCATCCTCGCGCACCTCGGCCGGCCCAACGGCGCCACCTTTGCCGAACGGGCGGCCGGCGGTCCGTCGCTGCGGCCGGTAGCGGCCCGGCTGGGCGAACTGCTCGGCCGGCCCGTCTCCTTCGCCACCGACGTGGCCGGCCCGTCGGCCGAGGAAACCGCGTTCACCCTCGGCGACGAGGACGTCGCGGTGCTGGAGAACGTGCGCTTCGAGCCCGCGGAGACCAGCAAGGACGACGCCGAGCGCGGTGCCTTCGCCGAGCGGCTGGCCCGCTTCGGTGAGTTGTACGTGGGCGATGGGTTCGGCGCCGTGCATCGCAAGCACGCCTCGGTCTACGACCTGCCCGGGCTGCTCCCGCACGCCGCAGGCGACCTGGTGCGGGACGAGGTGGCGGTGCTGCGCCAGCTGACCACCAGTCCGGCGCGGCCCTTCGTGGTGGTGCTCGGCGGCAAGAAGCCGTCGGACAAGCTCGCCGTGATCGGCAACCTACTGGGCCTGGCGGACCGCATCCTCATCGGCGGCGGCATGGGATACACGTTCCTGGCCGCCCGCGGCTACGAAGTCGGCCACTCGGTGCTCGAGGCCGGTCAGATCCCCGCCGTCAAGAAGGTCATGGAAGAGGCCGAACGGCGTGGCGTGGAGCTGGTGCTGCCGGTCGACCTGGTCGCGGCGACGCACTTCGCGCCCGACGCGGAGCACTCCGTGGTGCCGGTGACCGACTTCCCGGCCGACCGGGAGGGCGTAGACGCGGGCCCGCAGACCAGGGCCCTGTTCGCGGAGAAGCTGGCCGATGCCAAGACGGTGTTCTGGAACGGCCCGGTCGGGGTGTTCGAGTTCCCCGCGTTCGCCGCCGGCACCCGCGCGGTCGCCGAGGCGGTGGCCGCAGTGGACGGGCTGACCGTAGTGGGCGGCGGCGATTCGGCCGCGGCGGTCCGGGCGCTGGGCATCCCGGAGAAGTCGTACAGTCACATCTCTACCGGCGGCGGCGCGAGCCTGGAGTACCTCGAGGGCAAGACGCTGCCCGGCCTGACCGCTCTCGAGGCCGGTTCGTGACTGCCCGCTCCCGTCGTTCCGGGGTTCCTGGGTCCCGGCTGCCGCTGATGGCGGGCAACTGGAAGATGCACATGAATCACCTCGAGGCGATCGCGCTCGTCCAGAAGCTCGCCTTCACCTTGACCGACAAGGACTTCGACGCGGTCGAGGTGGCCGTATTGCCGGCGTTCACCGCGCTGCGCAGCGTGCAGACCCTGATCGACGGGGACAAGCTGCGGATCTCCTACGGCGCGCAGGACATTTCCCAGTACGACTCGGGCGCCTACACCGGCGAGGTCTCCGGGCCGATGCTGGCCAAGCTGGGCTGCGACTATGTGCTGGCCGGGCATTCCGAGCGACGGCAGTACCACGCGGAGACCGACGAATTGGTCAACGCCAAAGTGCAGGCCGCGCTGCGGTCGGAGCTCACGCCGATCTTGTGTGTGGGCGAGTCGCTCGCGGTACGCAAGGCCGGGGAGCACACCGCCTTCATCCTGGGACAGATCGACAGGTCGCTGAAGGGGATCCCGGCGACCGCGATGGCCGCGATGGTGATCGCCTACGAGCCGGTCTGGGCCATCGGTACCGGCGAGGTGGCCACTCCGCAGGACGCCCAGGAGGCGGCGGCGGCCATCAGGTCGCGAATTTCGGAGTTTCATGACGCCGAAACGGCCCTGAGTGTGCGTATCCTGTATGGCGGGTCCGTCAAGCCCGGCAACGTCGCGCCGATCATGGCGCAGCCGGACGTCGACGGCGCCCTCGTCGGCGGAGCCAGCCTCGACGCCGGGCAGTTCGCTCAGATCTGCCGGTATCGTGAACTGGCAGCGTAGGATTACACCGACAGCGTCCTTGTCATCAGCAGGAGATGGATAACGGCTATGGTCATCGGGCTTTCCATTATCCTGATCATCACGAGCCTCGTGATGATCCTGCTCGTCCTGCTGCACAAGGGTAAGGGTGGCGGGCTGTCTGACCTGTTCGGCGGCGGGGTGACCTCGACTCTCGGCTCTTCCTCTGTCGTCGAGCGGAACCTGGACCGGATCACCATTTTCTTCGGGGTCCTGTGGTTCATCTGCATTGTTGCCCTCAACGTGCTGATCAATCGCTAGCCTGTAGTTTTATCCCGCACCGTAGGTATCCCGCATCGAAGTTCTGGCTTCATAGCTCTATGGCCTTCAAGGGGTGATCTGTGAGTAGTGGCAACGCCATCCGCGGCAGCAGGGTCGGCGCGGGTCCGATGGGAGAGGCCGAGCGCGGCGAAGCCGCGCCCCGCGTCTGGGTCTCGTTCTGGTGCGCGAACAAGCACGAGACGCGTCCGAGTTTCGCGACCGACGCTGCAATCCCTGACACGTGGGAGTGTCCCCGATGTGGGAACCCTGCGGGGCAGAACGAGCAGGCCCCGCCGAACCCGCCCCGCGTCGAGCCGTACAAGACGCACCTGGCTTACGTGAAGGAGCGCCGGAGCGACTCCGACGGCGAGGCCATCCTGGCCGAGGCGCTAGCCCGCCTCCGCGGCGCCTGACCCTGATCTGGTCGATCGTGGGCCGTTATCCCCGCTCGGCGGGTGGTAACGGCCCACGATCATTCGTTGGGTAGTCAGAGGCCTTCGTTGATCAGACGGCCGGCCTGCTCGAACTTAGCGGGCTTGTAGCGCTTGAAGTAGAAGGCGACGCCGACGCCGGCGATCACGACCACGGCGTCGATCGGTCCGAGCCAGTTCGCGTAGTTATAGCCGGCGCCGAGGAACTTGATGTTCGTGAACAGCAGGTACACCACGAAGGCCTGGGAGATGAACGCGAGCAGCGGGGCCAGCCTGGTCCTCCACCAGTGCGCTTCGTCCCGGTGGAAACGCTCGTAGTAGACCAGCACGCTGAGCGAGACCACGGCCTGCACCGAGAGGATGATGATCACGCCCATCACCGCCATCAGGCCGTAGAGCTGCAGGTAAGCCTGGGAGTTGGGGTTGTTGCTGCCGGTGAAGATGGCGAACAGCCCGATGATGATGGCGGCGACGGCTGACTGGGTGATGGACGCGATGTGCGGGCTCTTCCACCTGGGGTGGGTCTTGCCGAGGGCCCGCGGCGCCAGGCCCTCACGGCCGAGCGAGTACATGTACCGCGCCGTGGTGTTGTGGAAGGCCATGCCGCAGGCGAACGAGCCGGTGATGATCAGGTAGCTCATCACCGAGGACACCCATTGCCCGGCATAGTGACTGGCCGGGGTGAGGTAGTACTGGGCCGCGTTGGTCTGGGACTGGGCGATCGCCGCCTTGGTGGTGGAATACCCGGCGAGCGAGGCCCAGGAGGTGATCGTATAGAAGACGCCGAGCCCGATCACCGAGATGTACAGGGCACGGGGGACGATCCGCTTGGGGTCGCGTGATTCCTCGCCGTAGTTCGGCGCCATCTCGAAGCCGACCCAGGACCAGAAGGCGAAGAACAGGCCAATGCCGATCGCGCCGGCTGCGAGCGTGCCCTGCGCCGGGAAGCTCTTGAAGGCGTTCACGGGGTTGAGCGGGGCGGCGGTGACGTGCCCGCGGGCGAACAGGTAGCCGTCGAAGATGAGCAAGATGACGATCTCGCTGATCAGCCCGGCCGCGAGGACCCAGCTGGAGATCCGGACGTCGAAGTAGGTCAGGAGGCTGATGATCAGCACCATCCCGAGGGCCAGCCAGGGCCAGGCGATGTTGACCCCGAACTGGTTCAGCTTCAGGCTGAGGAAGTAGGCGAAGCCGCCGGCCAGCGACGCCTCGAACACCGAGTAGGCGACCACCGAGGCGTATCCGGTGCCGATGCCGAGTTCCCGGCCGAGTCCGTGGCTGATGTAGGAGTAGAAGCCGCCGGCCGTGGTCTTCTTCCTGGCCATTGCGACGTAGCCGACCGCGAACACGACGAGCACGATCGCCGCGAACTCGAAGGCGGCTGGCGCGCCGACGCCCTGCCCGAAGCCCACCATGATCGGGACGTTGAATAGCATGGCCGAGATGGGGGCCGACCCAGTCAGGGTCAGGAACAGGACGCCGCCGAGGCCGACCGCGTGCTTGCGGAGCTTGGCTACGTCTTGGCGCTGCGAGACGTCAAAGTCCTCGGTCGGCGGCCGCACGGGCAGGCGAGGAACTTCGGGGACCTGAGGTCCTTGGGCCTGGGCCATGGTGCACCTCCGACGCATTTGCGGGGAGCGTAACAGCCGGTGGGAACCATGATCAAGAGTTCTGGTTGAGTTAATCTCTGCGAAACACAACCGCTTGACAGTAAACGGTTAGAGCGATACTTCTTTGGTTTAGCCGAACGAGCCATATGGTTGCGACCCGGCGAGAGGTGACGGAGGCCCCGGTGACCGAGGAACTGATCTCTTTCGCCTCCAAGCAGGACATGCTGGCGAAGTCCAAGCAGTTCTGGAACCCGGACAAGACGCAGTTCTGGATCGACTCCGGGGTCCCGCTGGTCATCGACCGCCGCGAGGGCTACTTCATCTACGACGTCGAGGGCAAGCGCCTCATCGACGTCCACCTCAACGGCGGCACCTACAACCTGGGGCACCGCAACCCGGAGGTGGCCGCCGCCGTGACCGCGGCCATGCAGCGCTTCGACATCGGCAACCACCACTTCCCCTCGCTGGCCCGCACCGCGCTGGCCGAGGCGCTGATCAGCACGGCGCCGCCAGGCCTGGCCAAGGTGATGTACGGAAGCGGCGGCGGGGAGGCCATCGACATCGCGCTGAAGAGCGCGCGGCACGCGACCTCCAAGCGCGGCATCGTCTCGGTGGCCAAGGCTTATCACGGGCACACCGGGCTGGCGGTGGCCGCCGGTGACGAGCGGTTCGCGACCCTGTTCCTGTCTGACCGGCCCGACGAGTTCAGCCACGTGCCGTTCAACGACCTGGCTGCGATGGAGGCGGCGCTGCGCGGCCGGGACGTGGCCGCGGTGATCATGGAGACGATCCCGGCTACTTACGGCTTCCCGCTGCCCGCGCCCGGCTACCTGGCCGGGGTCAAGCGACTGTGCGAGCGCTACGGCGCGCTCTACATCGCCGACGAGGTCCAGACCGGCCTGATGCGCACCGGCGAGCTGTGGGCGATCAGCAAGCACGGCGTCGACCCGGACATCCTAGTCTCCGGCAAGGGCATCTCCGGCGGCATGTACCCGATCAGCGTGGTGCTGGCCACCGAGGCCGCCGCGGGCTGGCTGACCGAGGACGGGTTCGCGCACATGTCCACGTTCGGCGGCGCCGAACTTGGCTGCGTGGCCGCGCTCAAGACGCTGGAGATCACCTGCCGGCCCGAGGTCAGGTCGATGGTGCACTACATCGCGGGCGTATTCACCGCCGGGCTGGCGCGGATCCAGGCCCAGTACCCGGACTGGTTCACCGGCATCCGGCAGGACGGGCTGGTCATGGGCCTGGAGTTCGGCCACCCGCAAGGCGCCAGGTTCGTGATGAAGCGGCTGTACGAGAACGGGGTGTGGGCGATCTTCTCCACCCTCGACCCCCGTGTGCTGCAGTACAAGCCGGGCGTCCTGCTCGCCCCTGCGCTCTGCGAGGAACTGCTCGAGCGGACCGAGGTGGCTATCGGCAAGGCTCGTGACGACGCGGCGTTGACCAGGGGCGGGAGGCGACAATGACCCAGGCCAGCCCCTGGCCGATGAGCCAGCCGATCAGCGTGGCGGAACTGCTCGTCGACCCGGCGGGCGTGCCACGCGCCCGGGCCATGCTGCAGCGGGCGGAGTGGGCCGCGCGCGCCTTCGCCCGGTACGACAAGGCCTCGGTCGACGCGATCGTGCGGGCCGCCGCCGCGGCCGGCGCGGCCAAGGCGCGCGAGTACGCCGAATGGGCGGTGCGCGAGACCGGGTTCGGCGTGGCCGAGCACAAGGTGCTCAAGAACATCGCGTGCAGCACCGGGATCGCGGACTACTACGCGGACCAGGACTACGTGACGCCGCGGATCGACCACGAGGCGAGAATCGTCGAGGTGCCGCGCCCGGCCGGCGTGGTGCTGGCGCTGACCCCGTCGACCAACCCGGTCGCCACCGTGTTCTTCAAGTGCCTGCTCGCGCTGATGACCCGCTGCGTGGTGGTGGTGAGCCCGCACCCGCTGGCCAGGGGAGTCTGCGCGGACGCCGCCCGGATGCTGGCCGATGCAGCCGTGAAGGCGGGCGCCCCGGACGGCGTCATCCAGGTGGTGGACGAGCCGTCGGTGCCGCTGATCGACGCGCTGATGACCGACGAGCGCACCAGCGTCATCGTCGCGACGGGCGGCGTTCCCGTGGTCCGCGCCGCCTACAGCTCAGGCACGCCCGCGATCGGCGTGGGCCCCGGCAACGTGCCGGTGCTGGTGGACGCCACCGCCGACCTGGCCAAGGCGGCGCGGCGGATCGTGGACAGCAAGAGCTTCGACAATTCGATCCTGTGCACCAACGAGTCGGTGCTGATCGTCGCCGAGCAGGCGGCGACCGCTCTGCTGCGGCACCTTAAGCAGGCCGGCGCCTATCTGCTCGAGCCGGATGAACGAGACCGGGTGGCAAAGCTCCTGTTCCCCGGCGGCCGGTTCGACATCCGCTTCGTCGGCCAGGACGCGAGCCGGATCGCGGCCGAGGCGGGCCTGCGGGTGCCGAAGAGTACCCGCGTGCTGCTCGCGCCGTTTGACCTGGTGGTGCCCGAGGAGCCGCTAGCCCACGAGAAGCTCTGCCCGGTCCTTGGCCTGGTCCGGGTGCCGTCCGCCCGACGCGGGATCGACGCCGCGCGGGCCGTGCTGCGGCTGTCCGGCCGGGGCCACTCGGCGGCCATCCACAGCACCGACCCGCAGGTGATCATGGAGTACGGGGCCTCGGTCGACGTGCTGCGGGTGGTCGTCAACGTGGGCAGCAGCCTGGGCAGCGCGGGTCTGGAGACGAACCTGGCCCCCACGATGACGATCGGCACCGGCTTCTTCGGTCGCTCCTCGGTAGCCGAGAACCTGCACCCCAGCCACCTGGTGCAGTGCACGCGGCTGGCCTATAATCGCGATCCGGCCGAGCCGTTCGGCGATTTCTCCGGGCTGGTGCCCTGGCAGGCGCCAGCCGGCCCGGTTCCCCCGTACCCGGTAGCGTCCAACCAGCGGGGCGATCGCCGGCGGGCCCCGGGTGGCGACGGACAGGCACGCACCACGGCCCGTTCGGACCAAAATGGTTTCTCCCCCGATGCCTCATCGTTGCGGGAAGAGATCCGCCGGCTGATCCTCGAAGAGCTCTCCCAACTGACCGGAGGCTGACCGTGGCCGAACTGCGCTCGTTCATCTTCCTGTCCCGGCTGCAGCCGCAGACGATGTGCTACCTGGGCACCTGGATCCGCGGGTCGCTGCCGCGCAGCCACGTCGCCGCGCAGGTCATCGAGGTGGCGCCCGGCCTGGACATCGAGCCGCTCACCGACGTGGCGGTCAAGCACGCCGATGTGCGGGCCGGAATCCTGGTGGTCGAGCGGCAGTTCGGCTACCTGGAGATCCACGGCGGGACCGACGAGGTGCAGGCGGCGGCGTCCGCGGTGCTCGGCGCGCTGGGCGCCACCGCGCGGGATGCGACCAGGCCCGAGGTTCTCGCCTCCAAGATCATCACTATGCTCGACCCGCAGCAGGCGTTCCTGGTCAACCGGAACAAGATCGGCTCGATGGCGCTGGCCGGGGAGTCGCTGTTCGTGCTGGAGATGCGGCCGGCCTCGTACGCGATCCTGGCGGCCAACGAGGCCGAGAAGGCGGCCCGGATCAAGCTGGTCGACTACCGGATGATCGGCGCCACCGGGCGACTGTACCTGTCCGGCTCCGAAGCCGACGTGCGGCAGGCCGCCGAGGCCGCCGAAGACGCCCTCCGGAGCCGGGCATGAGCGAGCTGGAGGAGCTCCGCGCGCTGGTGCGCGAGGTCATCCGGGACGTGCTGCCCAAAGGCCTTCCGGGCACCGAAACGGTTAACCTTTCGACCGACGAAGACCTGGCGGCGTTCGTGAGACGGCTGCTGGACCTCGATCCAGACCAGCGTGAGGAGCTGCGATCAGGTCAGAAACGGTTCAGGCTGGCCACGGTCGCGTCGGCCCCGCCGGATCCCGGCCCCGGTGCCTCGCTGGTACGCCGCATCGAGCGCGGCGCGGTGACCGAGGCGATGATCAACCAGGCGGCACAGGCCGGCGAGCGGCTCGTGCTCGGCCGCGGCGCCGTGCTCACCCCGCTGGCCAGGGACCGCGCCCGGACGAGCGGCGTGCCGATCGAGAAGGAGCGCTGATGCTGACCGCGACGGTGATCGGGAGCGTCTGGGCCACGCGTCGCCTGGCCGAACTACCCAACGGCGCCTTCCTCGAGGTGGAGGCAGAAGGCACCGGCCAGCGGCTGATCGCCTTCGACGTGCTCGGCAGCGGAGTGGGGGAGCGCGTGCTCGTCACCCAGGGTTCGGTCGCGGCGGCCTGGTTCTCCGGCAAGCCGCCCCCCGTCGACGCCCTGATCATCGGCTCCATCGACTCTGACCCGAAGACCCCAGAACCCCAGAACCCCAGAAAGCGCCAGAAAGCTTCAGAAAGCCCGGAAATCCCAGGGACCCCGAAGACCCCTGGCAGCCCGAGGAACCCAGCAGGAACAGGAGACTAAGCGATGGCGGATAACGCGATCGGACTGATCGAGACCAAGGGGTACGTGGCCGCGCTCGCGGCGGCAGACGCCATGGTCAAGGCGGCGAACGTGACGATCGTCGGCCGTGAGGAGGTCGGCGACGGGCTCGTGTCCGTGACGATCACCGGGGATGTCGGCGCGGTGAAGGCGGCCACCGAAGCCGGCGCCGAGACCGCGTCGACGGTGGGCGAACTCGTCTCGGTCCACGTGATTCCCCGCCCGCACCCCGAACTCGCCAGGCATTTCAAGATCAGCAGTGACTAGCACGACGGACACCCAGCGCCACGCTGAGCTGCGGGTATACCTGCTCATCCAGAACCTGCAGCCGCAGTTCGCCGCGTACCTGGGCACCCCGACCCGGGCCCGCGGCTATCCGCCGTTCGCCGGGCAGCACGCGCTCATCGTCGAGGTCGCGCCGGCGCTGGCCATCGAGCGGGTCACCGACCTGGCGCTGCGCGCGGCGCCCGCAGTCGAGCCGGGCATCTTGTTCGTCGAGCGGCAGTTTGGCGTGCTCGAGGTGCACGGCCGGGACCTCGACGACGTGCGCCGGGCCGGCCAGGCCATCTTGGACGGGCTCGGTGCCGACGAGAAGGACCAGCTCAGGCCGAGGATCCTGTTCTCCGACGTGATCGAGGACGTCACCGACGCCCACGCGATCATCGTCAACAGGAACCGTTCCGGCTCGATGATCATCCCCGGTGACACGCTGGGCGTGAGCGAGGTCACCCCGGCCCTGTTCGCCGCGGTCGCGGCCAACGAGGCCGAGCGGGCCGCCCCGGGCGTGACGCTGGTCGACGTGACCATGATCGGCGCGGCCGGGCGGATCTACCTGGGCGGGCCCACCGCCGATGTGCGGCGCGCGCAGAACAAGATCACCGAGGTGCTGACCGCCGTAACCGGCCGGGACCACGAGGAGTAGCCATGGCGGAGCACGACCTGTCGGCCGGCGGTGACGTCATGGACCGGGTCCGGGGTTGCGCGCGCGACGCGCTGGCCGCCTACGGCGGTCATCCTGAGGCATCCCTCGAGCTGCTCAACGTGTCGGAGAACGCGACCTTCCTGGTCGAGGAGCCCGGGACCGGGCCGTCGGTGCTGCGCGTGCATCGCCTCGGCTATCACACCGAGCCGGAGATCGCGTCCGAGCTGGCCTGGATGGACGCGCTACGCGCGGAGGCCGGGGTGCGCACGCCCCGGGTGCTTCCGGCCGCCGACGGCCGGCGGGTCGTCACGGTACGCGAGCGCGGCGGCGAGGTGGAACGGCACTGCGTCCGCTTCGAGTTCCTCCCCGGCACCGAACCAGGCTCAGAAACGCCCGGGGAAACCGCGCTGACCAGTGCCCACTTCGCCGAACTTGGCGAGATCACCGCGCGGATGCACCGGCACGCGCGGGAATGGTCCCGCCCGTCCTGGTTCACCCGGTTCCACTGGGACTACGCGGCCGCCTTCGGCCGAGCGGCCCGGTGGGGCCGTTGGCAGGACGGCATCGGCGTCGGGCCGTCAGAACGCCAGATCCTCGCCCGGCTGGACGACATGCTCCAGGCCAGGCTGGAAGCGTTCGGCGCCGGTCCGGAACGTTACGGCCTAGTGCACGCGGACACTCGGCTGGCCAACCTGCTCGTGCACGACGGGTCGGTCAGCGTCATCGACTTCGACGACTCCGGCTTCAGCTGGTACCTGTACGACCTGGGCACCTCGGTGAGCTTCTTCGAGCACGCGCCCGAGGTCCCCGCCCTGCTGGACAGCTGGCTCGAGGGATACCGGAAGGTCGGCCAGCTGTCCGCCGAGGACCAGGCGGAGATCTGGACGTTCATCATGTTCCGGCGGCTGCTGCTGGTCGCGTGGATCGGCTCGCACCAGGCGGTGGACATCGCCGCCGAGCTCGGCCCCGGATACACGCAGGGCAGCTGTGACCTAGCGGAGTCGTACCTAAGCAGACAGCGTAGCTAAGCAGACCGGGAGAGGACCTGCCATGTTCACATCGATCGCCGGCCGCGCCGTGGTAGTGACGGGCGGCACTCGCGGGATCGGCAAGGGGATCGCCCGCGTGTTCGCCCGCAACGGCGCCAGGGTGCTGATCACCGGCCGGGACTCGGACGCCGCGCGGGCCGCCGCCGACGAGCTCACCGCTGAGGCTGCCGCAGGCGGATACTCCGGCGACGTCTCGTTCGTGCTGGCCGACGTGGCCAGCCGGGAGGACTGCCGCCGGATGGCCGCGATCGCCCAGGAGCGGCTCGGCGGTATCGATGTCCTGTGCGCCAACGCCGGGATCTTCCCCGATGCCCGCCTTGAGGACCTGACCGAGTCAGATCTGGATCAGGTGCTCGGCACCAACCTGAAGGGCACGATCCTCTCGGTCCAGGCGTGCCTGCCCGCCCTGGCGGTGTCGGGCCACGGCCGGGTCATCCTCACCTCCTCCATCACCGGGCCGATCACCGGCTTCCCGGGCTGGACGCACTACGGCGCGAGCAAGGCCGGCCAGCTCGGCTTCATGCGGACCGCCGCTATCGAACTAGCCCCCCAGGGCATTACTGTCAACGCGGTGCTGCCGGGCAACATCGCCACCGAAGGCCTGGCCGACCTCGGCGAGGACTACGCGAGCGGCATGACCGCCGCGATCCCGATGCGCCGGCTGGGCACCGTCGACGAGATCGGCTATGCCGCCCTGTTCTTGGCCACCGACGAGGCGGCCTACATCACCGGCCAGACGATCGTGGTGGACGGCGGCCAGGTGCTGCCCGAATCACCCGAGGCCATGGCGGATAACGGATGACCGAGGTTCCCGCCGGGCGGACGCCGGAGGAGGTCAGGCGCGCGCTCGCCGAGCAGATCGGCAGCGGCCGGCTGCGTCCCGGGCAGCGGCTCGGCGCCGAGCGCGCCCTCGCGGCCGAGCTCGGGGTCAGCCGGGCCACGC
>JBAUAY010000393.1:0-5732 GCA_049676235.1 Streptosporangiaceae bacterium | reverse complement strand
TTGCCGATCCGCGCCCGTTTTGTCCCGTTACCCGGGCATCCGGACTGCTCGCCTGACTGGTGCATTCCGCGCATCCCGGGCGGCCGGTTCTGCGCCGTTCTGCTCGCGATGGGCGGCGGGCGGGGTTTCATGCCGACGGACCGACACAACCCATTGCCCATATCGCGCTATCAACTACAGCGCTGAAGTCAGCCTATAGGAATACGGCATCCTGGCTAATTGTAGGTTACTGAGCTGCAGGAACTTCAGGATTGGAGCGGGCTGGAATGGCAACGACCCGTGCCAGTCCGGCTCGCTTCGGCGCGCGGTGGAATTGCGCGTAGTGTGTTATCGGGTAAAGGCGTCTGCGTTCGGCCTGGGATGATTATCGGATTGCATGCGGGCGCGTCTGGCGTAACGCCAGGAATAACCGGGTGATTATTCCTGCCCACCCGTAGGGCTGCTCGGCCTGCCGCGACGATTACGACAGCCTGCGCGCGTTGCTCCTCGAGCCATGACAGATGTCATCCCCAGCTGGTGGCATCCGCCATTGGCGCCGGTGCCCCGCCATCTCGCACAGTAGAGACATGAACGCCACGCCAGGGAACTATCCCTCCGCGCAGATGAAGGCTTCCGACGCCGACCGCGATGCGGTCCTGTCCGACCTAAGTGAGCACTTCCAGGCCGGCCGGCTGGACGCCGGGGAGTTCGAAGACCGAAGCGGACGAGCCCTGGCCGCCCGGACCTGGGGCGAGTTGAGGGACCTCCTGCGGGATCTGCCCGCCGGCCCCCGGGTCCCCGCGACCGCGTCCCCCGGTGTCCCGCCGCGGCGGCCCTTCGGACGCGCGGTGCTGGTCCCGGTCGCCGTGCTGGCGGTCATCGGCATCGCCGTCGCCATGTCGCCCGGCCACGCCCACGCCCGATGGGGCGTCCTGTGGCTCTTGTTCCCCATCCTGCTCATAGCGCGCCGCATGACCTGCAGCGCCGGTCCGGCCCACCGTTCCGGGCTGAGGGACTAGGCCGCCGCCGTGAGCGGTGTCAGTCCGGACGCCGGGCCGCCGTGACCGTACAGGCCAGCGGAATGCCCGCGGCCACCGCGAACACCATTGCCTGTGGGCTCGATTAATCGATCTGGCACGGCCTGAGCAGTGTTCAGGGGCTGGGCCACCGACCACCGCAGTTGCGATGACCAGCAGCAGGGCGGAAAACAAGAACCGGCCCAGCACGACCGACGACCGCAACGGCAGCGCAGCGAGCGTTAGCAGCGCGGGACCAACGACCGCCAGGGCCCACGCCGCCACCCGGCGGGTGGGCGACCGCTGCCTCAGCCACGCGCCGGCCAGACGCCCAGCGCGCTCACAACCCGGGCGTAACCGATCGCTATACGGAAGCGTGAGGGCGAGCCAGACACGGCAGGCAGCCAGCATCACTACCGGCTAGCAGGAACCTGAATTTCCCGCCAGCACCTGGCACCGACGGCCGCTAGCGGTGATGCCGACATCATGGGTGCCGCGTGACCCTAGTCGCATGGCATCCAAAGCCGGTCTGGCTGGCGGCCTCGCGCCCCGGCCGTTGACTGCGGATGTCGTCCGGGTTACGTTGTCACTCATCCCGATCGATCGATCGATCGGGATGACGGGAGGTTCTGATGTTTCAGGTCGGCGTCGACATCGGCGGCACATTCACTGACTGCGTCCTCGTCGGCCATCCGGCGACCGACGGCACCGCGACGTACAGGACGGCGAAGGCGCTGTCGACCAAGGGCGATCCGGCGGACGGCGTGCTGGCCGGACTGACCGAGCTCGCCGGCGGCATGGACCTGGCCCTGCCCGAGCTGCTCGCCAGGACTGAGCGGTTCGGGCATGGCACGACGATCGGCACGAACGCCGTCCTGGAGCGCACCGGGGCCCGTGTCGGCGTGATCACGACCGCTGGGCATGGCGACGCGCTGGCTATCATGCGCGGGCACGGGCGGGTAGCTGGACGCAGTGTGGAGGACGTGTTCTTGGTCCAGGGCACGTCGCTGCCCGCCCCGCTCATCGTTCCCGGGGCGGTCCTGGAGCTGCACGAGCGCGTGGACTCCGCCGGGAAAGTCGTGGTGGCCCTGGACGAGGGCCGCGCCACGGATGCGGTGGCGGCGTTCATCAGGGACTACCAGCTCGACAGCGTGGCCGTGGTGTTCCTGTGGGCGTTTGCCAATCCAGAGCACGAGCAGGTCATAGAGAAGATCGCCCGGACCGTGGCCCCGGACGTCTTCGTCTCCCTCTCCTCCCGGGTATCCCCGCGTCTGGGCGAATACGAGCGAACGGTCGCGTCCGTGCTCAACGGGTACGTCGGGCCGGCGTGCACTCGCTACCTCACCTCGATGGCCGGCCGGCTAGGCGCTCATGGCCTGGGAGCGCCGTTGCTCGTGATGCAGTCCAGCGGCGGGGTGGTCCCGGCCTCCGCCGCCGCGGAGATCGCGCTGGGCATACTCGACTCCGGGCCCACCGCGGGCCTGACCGGTGCCGCCGCGCTGGCCGCCGTGAACGGCCACCGCAATGTGGTAGCCACCGACATGGGCGGCACGTCCTTCGACATCGGTCTGGTCGTCGACGGGCAGCCGGTCGTGGCGGATGAGTCGGTCATCGACCAGTACACCTACCGGCTTCCGCACCTGGACGTGCGCACCACCGCGTGCGGCGGCGGCACGATCGCCCGGCGTGACCCGCAGACCGGCGCGTTGCGGGTGGGCCCGGAAAGCGCGGGAGCCGAGCCGGGCCCGGCGTGCTACGGACGCGGCGGCAGCCAGGCCACGATCACCGACGCCGACGTCGTGCTCGGGCTGCTGCGCTCCGGCAGCTTCCTGGCCGGCCGCATGCCGTTGGACGAGAGCGCTTCGGTGGCCGTGGTCGGGCGGCTGGCCGATTCCCTGGGCCTGGGGCTGGAGGAGACCGCGGCCGGCATGATCAATGTCAACAACCTGCGCGCCGCGACCCTGATCCGCCAGCAGACCCTGGAACGCGGCCTGGACCCGCGCGACTTCGTGCTGTACTCCTACGGCGGCGCAGGGCCCGTGCACGCGTTCGGTTACGCGGCCGAGATAGGCGTGCGGGAGGTGCTGATCCCGCTGGGCAATGGGGCGTCCACCCTGTCGGCCTACGGGATCGCGGCCGGTGACGTAGCCCGGTTCGTGGAGGTCGAGACCGCCTTGCGGGCTCCCTTCGACGACGCGGCGCTGTCGCGCGAGGTCGCCGGGGCGGTGGAACGGGCGCGGCAGTCCATGCTGGACGCTGGCGTCGCGGAGGATCCGCAGATCGACGTCTGGGCCCTGATGCGCTATCAGGAACAGCTCATGCACAGGCTGGAGGTGCCGCTGGACCCGGCTGACCGCGGCGGGCACCCAGCCCCCGCTGACGGCCTGTCGGCGCAGTTCACGCAGGAGTACGCGCGGCGGTACGGCCCCTCGGCGGCGTCGGCCTTCCAGGCGGCCGAGATCTTCGCGCTGCGGGTCCGGGCCCGCGTGCCCACGGCGACGCGCGCGATAACCGGCCCCGCGGCCCCCACGCCCGGGACTGGGACTGCGGTCGGCTCCACCACCCGGACAGTGCCGGTGTTCTGGCCCGACGCCGGGAAGCGTGTCGCTACCACGGTCTACGACGGCGGCGGATTCACCGACGGCGGCGAGATCACCGGGCCCGCCCTGGTCGAGCTGCCGCACACCACGATCGCGGTGCCACGCGCCGCGTCGCTCACCGCGGACCGCGGGCACTTCCGCCTCCTGCTGCCCGCTCGCGAGACGGCCGGAAGGGGAACAGCGCGATGACCACGGTGACCTGGGACGGCATTGCCCGCGGTTACGTCCCGCCCGAGCCGCTCCGCATCGATCCCGGGCTGGCGCTGCACGACGCAGCCAGCGCCGACGTCGACCCGGTGACGTTCGAGGTGATCCGTTATGCCCTGCTCAACGCGAACGTCGAGCACGGCCAGACCCTGCAGCGGCTGTGCGTCTCGCCGATTACCATGCTGACCCGCGATTTCCAGCCGTCGATTCTCACCGAACGCGGTGAGCTCGTGTTCCTCGGACCGTACCTGCAGTATTTCTCCAACGCCCAGGCCCTGACGGTGAAGTGGATCCTGGAGAATCGCAGCGCGGATCCCGGCATCAGGCCGGGCGACATGTTCCTGTCCAACGACCCCTACGTGGGAGCCCCGCATCAGCCCGACACGATGGTCGCCGCCCCGGTCTTCGTCGGCGAGCAGCTGTTCTGCTGGGTGGCGAACGTGCTGCACCACTCCGACGTCGGCGGCTCGGTCGTGGGCAGCTTCTGCGTCGATGCCGCTGACATCTTCTCCGACCCCCCAGCGTTCCCGCCCTTCAAAATCGTTGAGGCGGGCCGGATCCGCCCCGACATGGAGCAGGTGTTCCTGCGCCAGTCACGACTCCCCGGCGTCGTGCAGATGGACTTGCATGCCGCGATCTCGGCGGCCACCGTCACCGTGCGCAAGATCGAGACGCTGATCGCCCGTTACGGCGCCGCCGCAGTCAAGACCGTGATGGGCACGGTGATCAACGCCGGCGAGGAGCTCTTCCTGGACCGGCTCCGGCAGATCCCGGACGGCACCTGGTCGCACCGGCTGTACGCGGAAGCGTCGCACACCGGCGACACCGGGCTGTATCGCTACCAGCTGACCGTGCGCAAGCGCGGCGACGAGCTGATCGTCGACAACGCCGGCACCGACCCGCAGGCCGGATCGATCAACGTGACCTACGCGGGACTGGTGGGGGCCTTCCTGTCCGCGCTGACCGCGTCGCTGACCCCGGCCCTGGCCGGCGCTTACGGCGGGGTGTACCGGCGGGTGCGGTTCGAGCCAGTTCCCGGGACCCTGTCCTGCGCGGACTTCCCGGCGGCGGTCAGCCCGGCCGGTGTCTTCACGATGGAGCTGCTGATCAGCCTGTCCGGGTCGGTCATCGCCAAGATGGTGGCCGCCGGGCCGCCCGGGCTGCGCGACCGGGCCCTCGGGCCGGCGCAGCCGCACTGGTACGGGACCATCATCGCCGGGCAGCAGCCCTCGGGCGCGCCGTACATCGCGGTCAACGCCAACAACATGATCGGCGCGCTGCCGGCCGGCAGCGATGCGGACGGCGCCGACTTCGGCGGGCACTTCTGGATCCCCGAGGGCATCGCCAGCAACATCGAGGAGACCGAGCAGCTCTATCCGATGCTGTGCCTGTACCGCCGGGCGCTGCGCTGCGGGGCGGACGGTGCCGGAGCTTACCGCGGCGGCCGCAGCATGACCGAAGCGTATGCTCCCTGGGGCGTGCCGGGCATGGCCGCCGCACTCTACATCGACGATTCGTTCCCGAAGGCGGTCGGCCCGTTCGGCGCCAACCCGGGCAGCATGGGACGGGTCCGCGTCAAGCACGGGGTGGGGCTGGCCGAGCAGTTCGCCGCGGGCGTGGTACCGCAGGAGCTGGACGGCCTGCCCGGCCAGGAGCAGTCGGTTGACCACAAGGGACCGCTGCTCATGCTCGGCGCCGACTCAGTCATCACCTGGACCGGCGCGAACAGCCCCGGCTACGGGGATCCGCTGGCCCGCTCTCCGCACGCCGTCGCGGGCGACGTCGGCCACGGCTGGCTGGACGAAGCGGACGCCACCCGGGTGTACGCCGTCGCCTGGAACTCCGAGGGCAATGTGGACGAGTCCGCAACGCAGCGGCTGCGGGAACAGCGCCTGGCGGCCCGGCTGGCTGCCGCCACGCCGCCGGCCAC
>JBAUAY010000392.1:0-1643 GCA_049676235.1 Streptosporangiaceae bacterium | reverse complement strand
CTGCAGGACAGCATCGACGCCGCGGTGGCGGCCGGGCGGCTCGAGGTATCGCCGCCTTGACCCGTGAGTACTACCAGGTGCCGGTGGCGGAGGTCATCCGTGAGACCGACGACGCGTGCTCGCTGGTGCTCGACGTGCCGCCACCGCTGGCGGCGACGTTCGGCTACCGCCCGGGCCAGTTCGTCACGGTGCGCGTCCCGTCCGACCGGACCGGTTCGGTGGCCCGCTGCTACTCGCTGTCCAGCTCGCCGTTGACCGGTGAACGGCCGGCCATCACGGTCAAGCGGACGGCCGACGGGTTCGCGTCGAACTGGATCGCTGACCACGTCAGGGCGGGGAGCGTGCTTGACCTGCTGCCCCCGGCCGGGACGTTCAGCCCGCGCTCGCTGGACGGCGACTTCCTGCTGTTCGCGGCGGGCAGCGGGATCACCCCGGTGATGTCCATCCTGAAGTCGGTGCTGGCGGCCGGGCACGGCCGGGTGGTGCTGGTGTACGCGAACCGGGACGAGCAATCGGTGATCTTCGGTGCCGAGCTGCGCAAGCTTACGGGCTCGGCGGCCGGCCGGCTGGTGGTCGTGCACTGGCTCGATTCGCTGCACGGAGTGCCGGCTGCCGAGCCGATCGCGGCCCTGACCCGCCCGTACGCTCCCTGCGACGTGTTCATCTGCGGGCCGGACCCCTACCTGGCGGTCGTGCGGGATGCGCTAGGGCCGGGCCGGCGCGTGCACGTGGAGCGGTTCCTGTCCCTGGCGGAGAACCCCTTCGAGGAGATCCCGGCGCCCGGCGGCCCGGCCGCGAGCCTTTCGGTCACGCTGGACGGCGCGACCACGCTGCTGCCGTGGCCGGCCGGCACCCGGATGCTGGACGTGCTCATCGGGGCCGGGCTCGACGCGCCCTACTCGTGCCGTCAGGGCATCTGCGGCGCCTGCGCCTGCCAGCTCACCGGCGGCGAGGTGGAGATGGTCCACAACCAGGTGCTCGAGGCGGCCGACATCGCCGACGGCTACATCCTCGCCTGCCAGGCCGTGCCCCTGACCCCCGAGGTCAGCATTACCTACTGACTATGTCGTAAATTGCGCAGGAGGGGCGATCCGTGCTAAGCACGGATGCTGCGGTGGGCGCCCGCGGCCATGCTCAGGCCAGCGGTCAGGACCAAGGAGGAATACCATGCCATTGACCATCGGTGACAGTGCGCCGGACTTCGAGGCGGAGACCAGCGAAGGGCCGATCAGCTTCTACGACTGGCTCGGGGACGACTGGGGCGTGCTGTTCTCGCACCCCAAGGACTTCACCCCGGTCTGCACCACCGAGCTTGGCTACATGGCCAAGATCAAGCCGGAGTTTGACCTGCGCGGCGTGAAGATCATCGGCCTGTCGCTCGACTCCAGCGGCGACCACGAGCGGTGGGCCGCTGACATCGCCGAGACCCAGGGCACGGCGCCCAACTACCCGATCATCGCCGACGCCGACTTCCACGTGGCCAAGCTGTACGGGATGCTGCCGGCCGACGTCTCGGGTGACGCCAAGGCGCGCACGCCCGCCCAGAACGCGACCGTGCGGAACGTGTTCGTGATCGGCCCGGACAAGAAGATCAAGCTGGTCCTGGTGTACCCGATGACGACCGGACGCAACTTCGACGAGGT
>JBAUAY010000391.1:0-3713 GCA_049676235.1 Streptosporangiaceae bacterium | reverse complement strand
GCCAGCGTGATCGGCGCATTGTGCGGGATGACTTTCCCGACGGCGATCGCCTGGAGGTCCTCATCGGTAGTGAGCCGTGCCTTGCACTCGTTCTCTGGAGGTGACATGCGCCGGACCTTCCTTACAGCCGGCACCGTAAGGCCGCCCATGTTCCTAGGCAACGTGTAAAGCATGTCCTGGGACAGATTCGTCAAGCGTCTGGTGGGACTAGACAACGCCGAGACCATCTGATCCGTAGTGATCTACGGTCACAACGGCTACCTGGCCGCTCCCCTATTGACCTGCCGGAATGCTGCTCACCGGTGCGCGGCAGGCGGCAGCTTTGAGCGTCCTTGTGAGGCCAAAATGTGGCCAGCGTGGCCAGGTAACCAACTCCGCTGGATCGTCGGCCAACTGTCAAGGCGTAGTTGACAGCCCGGCGTCCCGAAGTCACGAGGGCGGCTCACTCTTGACGAGCTGGCTATCAAAGTGATATCACTTTTATGGGTGACCGGACTGGCCGCCACCAGGGGTCATAGGAGACATCCCGATGAACGCAAACAGTGACAACACCACTCCCTCGCGCACCGGCATGCGTCGCGTGTTCCCGCCATGGGAGTACCGCCACCTCCGTGCCTGGGCAGCCGCGCGCATTGGCGGTGGCATGGTCTGTGCCGTCTGTGGCATCCTTACGCTCTCGTTCGGTGGCTCAGACGGGACGACATACGGGTGGGCAGCGCTGTTCCTGGGAGGGGCGGCACTGGCATTCGCGGCCGGCTACTGGGAGCTGACTATCGCCCGCTCCGCATCTCCCCGAACCTGAACCTGCGGCCGGTAATCGATGGAGGTTCGCCGCGCGCGCTTCGGGCCTGGCCTCTGGCCTGGCCCTCGCCGTCAGGCCCGCTGGGCTGGTAGAGGCTCCGGGGTCAAGGGTGGGGTCCAAAGATCGTTTCTGCGAAGCGGTTAGAAACGATCTTGGGGTGCCCTTGACGCTGGAGGGGCCAGCCCGGACAATGTGCGGCGTTCCGGCCCGGTGCTGTGACGCACACTCTTCCGGCGACTGGCGCACCCAGTGCAAGACGATCGGCCGGCCAACTCGCGGCGCGCCTGACTAACGGCGCGTTACGGCGGGGTGTGCTGCGGCCGGGTGCGGGGCATCGGCGCGGCGGGGCAGCGGCACGCGACCGGTGCGCTCCCGCGCAAGAGGGAGCGGGCCAGGCTGCCCCGCCACCTGCGGCGAGAGTCCCCGACACCCTTCGCCGCTCGTCGCGTCACTCCCCAGCTCGTTCACGCTCTCCGTGCACGTCCCGCGTATCTTCCGCGAGTCTCGGCCGACCCCGGTCGGCTTGGCGCGCCGGAGGCGTGCCCTTGAAGCTGTAGAGAAAGTTGTCACAGCCAAGGAGGACAAAGCATAGGGCTCAGGTGGGAATCTTGTATTCCAAGATGAGCGTGTCGCCTGGGATGATCGAGATCATTACCCGTACGGCTTGGTTGGTCCGCGTGTACCCGGTCCTAATGTGCTCGGCTACAGGCGTGCCAGATGGGATCTCTAGCCGGTCGATTTCCTCGGGCGTCGGCATGCGCGTAATGATCTCGTCTATGTCGTAGACCTGCTCATAGCCAGCTTCCTTCAGGATGTCCTCTCGCGTCGTGTCCTCGGGTTCGGCCAGCTCGGTCCCCCGCACGATCCGTTCATCAAAGAAGTCGTCCGAGATGATCGCAGGCCGGTCGTCGATGTACCGGATGTGCCTGCGCACCACACACACATCATGCTCGGGGTCCAGGTTGAGCCGCTGCGCGATGGCCGGTGGCGGCGCGATTTGCTCCACTTGGAGATCTTGCTTCGTTGGGTCGTGGCCTTGGCTCTCAACGTCGCTTTCCCAAGCGTCGGAGGTCGTCAGGACGGTGTGATCGGGCCTCTCGAACTCCGAGAGATGCCACCGAATCCGCTGTTGAGGGCTCCGAACGATCCGGCCGCGTCGTGGTCGGACCACCACGAGGCCGTCCCGCTCCAGGACTTGCATAGCCGTTCGCGCGGTCTGTCGGCTGACGCCGTATATGCGCGCGACCTCGGGTTCTGACGGCAGTAGTGCCCCGGGGCCGAGGGTGCCCCTCTCAATCTGCCTCCGCAGGTCAGCGGTTATCCGCTGGGTCATTGTCGTTTCATCAACCATGTTGGTCGTGGTCTCCCTCCTTGATCAGCAAGCTTACCGGTCCAACATGGCTGTCAATCTTGACAGTCAAGCTTGTATAGTCCAGAATGAGGCAGACAGGACCGATAACGGTCCCAGACCTCATGAGAGGACCAAGATCATGCGACTCCTGATCGAAACGAGCACCGTCCAGTTCCGGGTGGCCGGTCTGCCCAAGCGCAAGATCGTCAAGGGGCAGGAGGCCATCACGAGGGACGGGCGCCCGGTCTGGACCGTGCGGCTGGACGCGGTCGACGCCGTGCACGAGAGCAAGGAAACCATCTGGGTCGAGGTGGCCGGTGACGAGCCCAAGCTGACCTTCGATGGCTACGCCCTGGTCCGTGACCTGGTGTACGCGCCGTGGGTCGGTAACGACGGCAAGATCAAGCGCCAGTTCCGCGCCGAGACGGTCGAGCCTGCCCCGTCCGGCAAGATCGCGGCCGCGTGAGCGGCTCGGCCATCAGCGGAACCAGTTTCCCGCGCTCGCGGTGATCAGTGCCGGGCCTGGGGGACGGCCATCCCCCGGCCCGGCCAGCCCGGATCAGTCCCTAACCCATCGCAAAGGAGATCCCGTCATGGGAACTGCTCATCCCATCAGCCAGGCAGGCACCCCGGCAGCCCCGGAACTGCCGTCCATCTCCATCACCGCGCTGGCGGTCGGCTTGTCCGACCTGCTCCGCGCCGCTGACGGCCTGGACCTGCCGGACTACGCAGCCATCCACGAGCTGACGAGGTACTTCAGCCTCCAGTTCGCGTCCGAGCACGCGAGCCTCAAGGCTCTCGCCCGCTGGGCGCACCGCTTCGGCGGCGTCCTGGTCAGCGAGAACCGGCTCAACCACGACAAGCAGCCGTGCATCTACGCGGGCGTCAGCTTCGACTATTCCGGTGTCGAAGTCCACGCTTACGCCTCCGTCCCGATCACCTGAGGCCGGGACCACCACACCGCACCGGACATGAGTGCCGGGCCTGGGGGACGGCCATCCCCCGGCCCGGCCAGCCGATCAAAGTCCCTAACCCATCGCTACGAGCAAGGAGCGTCCTCGGCATGTCCAACGCTACCCGGTTCCGCGTCATCTTTCACCCTCCGCTCTGCCCCGCCTGCGGCGGGACCGACATCGAGGACCAGGACGTGGACACCGGCGACGGCATGACCGAGACCGCCCACGTGTGCCGCGAATGCGGCCAGGCGTGGCCAGTCGCCTGCATCTGCGACTGGGACACGCCGCCCCCTTGCCGGGGGTGTGCGCGGCGATCAGCCGGGCGAGATCAGCGCGGTTGCGGGCGTGGCGGGTGATCCACGCTTCGGCGCAGCCCTTGTGGCAGGGCACGTCCTTGCCCGGAGACCGGCACAGCGCCGGGCGGCCGCACAGCACGCACGGGGCGGGCTGGCTGCTGACCTGGCTCTTGCGCCAGTCGAGGACTACGCGCGCGGGCGCAACGCTGGTAGCGTTGGACATGCCGGAACCTCCTTTGCTCTCTTGCGATGGGTTAGGGACTTTTCCGGGCTGGCCGGGCCGGGGGATGGCCGTCCCCCAGGCCCGG
>JBAUAY010000390.1:0-2003 GCA_049676235.1 Streptosporangiaceae bacterium | reverse complement strand
CGCTGTTCCCGACGGCGAAGATCTACTCCCCGCACGGGCAGACCTACGATGCGGTGGACCGGAACCTGCTGCTGTCTTACAAGGAGTCCGAGAAGGGCCAGATCCTGCACGAGGGCATCAGCGAGTCCGGCGCGATGGGCTCGGTGGTCGCCGCGGGCAGCTCGTACGCCACCCATGGCACGCACATGATCCCGGTGTACGTGTTCTACTCGATGTTCGGCTGGCAGCGGACCGGCGACGAGATGTGGCTTCTCGGCGACCAGCTCGGGCGGGGTTTCCTGCTGGGGGCGACGGCCGGCCGGACGACTTTGACCGGCGAGGGCCTGCAGCACAACGACGGCCACTCGCTGCTGCTGGCTTCGGTCAGCGAGGCGTGCGTGTCCTACGACTGCGGGTGGGCGTTCGAGCTGGCCTACGTGATGCGGGACGCGCTGCGCCGGATGTACGAGGCCACTGGCGAGCACCCGGACGGCGAGAACATCTTCTATTACCTCACCCTCTACAACGAGCCGTACCCGCAGCCCCCGGAGCCTTCGGATTACCCTGGCGGGACCGCGGGGCTGGAGGACGGCATCCTGCGCGGCCTTTACCGGTACGCGCCAGCGGCCTCGCCCTCGGACCCGGACCCGGATGGTTCAGGGCCGCGCGCCCAGATCCTGGCCTCCGGGGTGGCGCTGCGGTCGGCCCTGGCGGCCCAGGAAAAACTCGCCGCGGACTGGGGGGTGTCCGCCGACGTGTGGTCGGCCACGTCCTGGACCGAACTACGCCGGGAGGCGCTGGCCTGCGAGTCGTTCAACATGCTGAATCCCGGCGAGACGTCCCGGGTGCCGTATGTGACGTCAGTGCTTTCTGATGCTCCCGGTCCCGTGGTGGCGGTATCCGACTGGATCAAGGCGGTGCCCGACCAGATCGCCCGCTGGGTGCCCGGTACGTACACCTCGCTCGGCACCGACGGGTTCGGGTTCTCCGACACCCGCCCGGCGGCCCGGCGGTTCTTCCACGTCGACGCCGAGTCGATCACGGTGGCGGTGCTGTGGGAACTGGCGCGCAGCGGCGCGGTGGACGCGAGCCTGCCCGGCCAGGCGATCGCCAAGTACCAGCTGGACCTGCCGGTGAGCGAGGCGCTCTCGTAGCCGGGCTCGCCCCGGCGCCGGCTTAGTCTGGGGTGATGACGGCGAAGCAGCAGGTCCGCAGGTCCAGGCCGCGCGTGCACGAGGAGACCGTGCGGCGGATGGAGCGCGCGACGGGGGCGCTCGGCACGGCCGCCATCGCCGCCATGGACGAACGGCTGCCGTGGTTCCGTAACATGTCGGCCGAGAACCGGTCCTGGCTCGGCCTGGTCGCCCAGGCCGGCATCGCCGCTTTCCTCGACTGGATCAGGCACCCCGAACGTAACCGGCCGGCGCTGACCGAGGTGTTCGGCACCGCGCCGCGCGAACTGGCCCGCGCGGTCAGCCTGCAGCATGCGGTGGAGATGGTGCGGGTGATCATCGACGCGGTGGAATCGCAGGTCGACGAGCTGGCCGCGCCCGGCGACGAGAGAGAACTGCGCGAGGCAGTGCTGACCTACGCGAGGGAGATCGCGTTCAGCGCGGCGCAGGTGTACGCGCGGACGGCGGAGGCGCGGGGCGCGTGGGACGCCCGGCTGGAAGCGCTCGTGGTGGACTCGCTGGTCCGCGGGGAGGCTGAGGACTCGCTGCACGCCTGGGCCTCGGCGCTGAACTGGTCGTCCTCCCCCGTCGCGGTCGTCGTCGGCACGATCGGCGACGAGGACAGCCAGGGCGGGGCGGAGCCGCTCATCGAGGACATCCGCGCCCAGGCCAGGCGGGCCCGGCTCGACATGCTGGCCGGCGTGCAGGGAAACCGGCTGATCCTGGTCCTGGGCGGCACCGACGATCCGATCGCCGCGGCCGAGCGGTTCGCCGGGCGGTTCGGGCCGGGACCGGTGATCGCCGGACCGCTGGTCCGCGACCTGCGCGCCGCCTCGGTCTCCGCGCGCGCCG
>JBAUAY010000389.1:0-33857 GCA_049676235.1 Streptosporangiaceae bacterium | reverse complement strand
GCTGGTCGGCCGGCTCGCCGATCTGAGATAACGTTTCATCGCCAGGTCACCGAATCGACAGATCGCTAGGTCGGCTGAGGAGATGAACGATGGAGCCTGACGGGTCCGCGCAGGTCGCCGTGTTCGTGGATTTCGAGAACCTCGTCCTCGGCGCGGTCAAGGAGCTGCCCAACCAGGCGAACCCGGCGCCATACGAGGCACTGACCCGGTTGTGCCGCGGATACGGCAACGCTTCGGTGCGCCGGGCCTACGCGGACTGGGCCAATACGCTCTTCGGCAGTCACCAGGATGACCTCGCGATGAACGGCGTCGACCTCATCCAGGTGGCGCGGGTCGGCATCCAGAACAAGAACGCTGCCGACATCCGGATGGCCGTCGATGCCATGGAAACCCTGATCGTGCATCCGGAGATCAGCGTGTTCGTCCTGGTCAGCGGGGATGGCGACTACTCGCCGCTGGTGCAGCGGCTGCGGGAGTTCGGCAAATGGGTGGTGGGGGTCGGGACGGAGGCGAACGCCAGCCGGAAGCTGGTCTCGGTCTGCTCGGAATACAAGTACTGGGGCACGCTGGTCGCCGAAGTCGAGCCTGAAGTGCGGCCTGCGGTAAATGCCGCGTTCAACATCGCTACGGCCGAGCAGCTGCTGGTCCGGGCGTTCGAGGAATCTAACGCCGAGACGATGACGGCCGGCGGGCTGAAGAGCAAGATGCTGGCGCTGGACGCGGCGTTTGACGAGCACAACTACGGGTGCCGGAGCTTCCGGGCGTTCCTGGCCATGCTGCCGAAGCGCGTTCAGATCGTCGAGGCCGGCGGACCCGATATCACCGTCAAGCTGATCGAAGAACCACGGAAGCCCGCCAGGACAAGGAGCCGCAAGTCCTCCTCCCGCTCGAATAACTCCTCCGCGGCGGCCGCGAAGGCCGCCGAGGCTTAGGCGCTCAGCTCCGCCGGACTCGCTACTCGCGGGTGCTCGCCAGCTGGCGCTGACGGCGCGGATTTCCTTCCGCCAGATCACGCAGCGGGATGGCTACCGGCTGGTCGTCCCGGGCGGCGATGACGGCCTCACCTGCGGCGAGGTCCGCGATGAAGGTACACAACGTGGTGGCCGGGTGGCCAGGCGCGGGATCGCAGCGGACGCCGTCCGGTAGCGACGCGTCCGCCAGGACGTGCAGGAACCACGCCGGGTCGGGATCTTCCGCGGGGACGGCGAGGGCGCCCAGCGTCTCGCCGCGCGCCACGCTATTGCCCCCCGGTGATGGCTCGGAACCCGGAAGGTACCGCCCGTGATTGGTGTGCCACAGCAGCGGACCCGATCCCGGCCCCACTTCCACGAGAGCAAGGCGCCCGGCCGCGGCCTCTGCGCTGACGATCCGCCCGGTCCGGTCGCCGATGGTGTAAGCGAACCCGCCCGCCGAAGGGTGCGTCCACAGGTAGTCGATGGCCTGGTGGACCGTTCTCGCCGATCGCTGCAGCCCCCGGCCCACGAAATGCCGGCCCGCTCCGTCGCCGGGCGAAGCGACCGGGAGGTGATCGATGCTCCACACCAGCCCGTCGCCGGTCACGGCAAACGCGTTGCTTGGCAGGAAGCCGGGATACCAGAAGGCCGTCACGGTCGGCAGGCCGTCGAGAGCCAACGTGAGCAGGGCGCACTGCCCGACGTTTTCTGGCGCACCATCCTCGTTGTGGGCGATGACCGACCGTTCCCGCCGCCACGCCAGGTCGCTGCATCCGATGCCGCCGGCCACCTGGCCGATGTCGCCGCGGAAGTTCAGCAACATCAGATCCTCGAACGGCAGCGCAGTCCCTTCGGCGAACGCGGCTAGTTCCGCCCAGACCTCAGGGAAACCCAGCGAACTGGCCTGGCGCACAGTGGCCAGGCGATCGCTTCCCGGCGGGCTTGAGACGTGCTCGCGCAGCCTGCCCAGCAGCGGCCACGTCGCGGTGAGCGCCGCTATCTCATCATGCGTGTGTTCCCCGAGCGCCCGGAATGCCGCGCGGTCCGGACCACGCAGCACGATCCAGCGCAGCCCGCCAAGCCTGTGCTCATCTAGCGAGACGTTCATATCGCGGCTCCCGGTCGATGCCCCGTAAATAACGTACGCCTTCCGGTGGGCCGTTACCTGCGGCGAAAGCTGGCGTTCTCCAGCGCGGGCGGTGTCGCCGCGTAGTTGTCCGCGGGGTCGAGGTCGGTTCCGGGCGGGACGATCTCGTCGATGCGATCGAGGATGTCGCCGGACAGCTCGATATCGGCGCCAGATAGCAGCCCGTCGAGGTGCTCCTGCGTGCGCGGGCCGATCAGGACCGACGTGACCGCGGGATGAGCGCGGACGAAGGCGGTCGCAAGCTGAGGCAGCGTCACCCCCACCTCGTTGGCGACGGCGGTGAGCCTACCGAGTGCGGCGGCCTTCAACTGAACGGCCGGATTCGACGAGTCATAGGCGGAGGGGCGACGCGAGGCCCGGTGACCCGCGGTGAGGTTCGCGCGCCCGGAGAGCCAGCCGCCGTTAAGCGGGCTGAAGGTGAGCACGCCAAGCCCGTAACGCTGCGCGGTCGGGAGTACGCCCCCCTCCGGCTTGCGGGTGAAGATGGAGTACATGGGCTGCTCGGTCAGGAAGCGGCAAGATCCCCGCCGCTCCGCCGCCCACTGCGCCTCGACGATCATCTCCGCCGGGAACATAGATGACCCGAACGCCCGGATCTTGCCGGCCCGGACTAGGTCGGACAGCGCGGACATGGTCTCGCCGATCTCGGTCTCGTAGTCGGGACGGTGCATCTGGTACAGGTCGATGTAATCGGTGTCGAGCCGCCGGAGGCTGTCCTCCACCTCGCGCGCGATCCACCTTCGCGAGCCGCCCCGGTGGTTCGGGTCTTCGCCCATCGGCATGCCGAACTTGGTGGCGATGACAAGATCATCCCGGCGGCCCTTGATGGCCCGGCCGACGATCTCCTCGGACTCACCCCGGGAGTAGACGTCAGCCGTGTCGTGTCCATCTCCTGCGTGGGCGAGCCCACCCCTCCGGTCGCCGTGATGTCAGAGCCGTCGCTGGCGGTAGTCGGTCAGGGCGTCAAGCGCACGGTGCTGAACGGCGTGCCCTACGACTACCGGGCCGGCCAGTACCTCGTCGTGTCGGTCGACCTCCCGGTCATAGGTCAGGCGCTCGAGGCCAGCGAGGAGGAGCCCTTCGCCGTCTTCACCATGACGCTGAAGCCGGCCGCGATCGCGCCGTTGCTGCTGGAGACCGTCAGCACCACCAAGCCGCCCGCCTTCTCCGGCTTGGCCGTCAGCAACGCGACGCCGGAACTACTCGATCCGATCGTCCGGCTGCTGCGCCTGCTGGATCGCCCAGATGACCTCCGGGTGCTCGCACCCGGCCTGGAGCGGGAGATCCTCTGGCGTCTGGTCACCGGCGACCAGGGCGCACTGGTTCGCCAGATCGGCCTGGCCAACAGCAGCCTCGCGCATATCTCCCGCGCGATCCGCTATATCCGCGAGCACTACAACGAACCCGTGCTGATCGCGGACCTGGCCGAGCTGTCCGGCATGAGCGCGTCGTCCTTTCACCGGCATTTCCGCGCCGCAACGTCGATGACGCCGATCCAGTTCCAAAAGCAGATCCGCCTGCAGGAGGCCCGCGCGCTGCTCATGACCCAGCCGGCGAACGTGGCGGAGGTCGGCTATCTCGTTGGCTACGAGAGCCCGTCGCAGTTCAGCCGCGAGTACCGGAAGACGTTCGGTATACCACCGGGCCGAGACGTCGTGCGGCTGAAGGTCTCCTGATAGTTGCCGCCACGACGTTAGTTCGCGATGCCGACCGTTCGCTGGAACGTCTCGGGCTGATCGAGCGCGTGGAGAATGTAGTGGGCGACGTCCGCCCGCGAGACGAAGATGCCGCGGCGGACGTTCTGGCCGTAGGCCGTTCGGTACGTGCCGGTCACTGGCTTGTCCGTTAGCCTCGGCGGACGCACGACGGTCCAGTCCAGGTCGCTGTCGCGCAGGACCTCCTCCATCCGGGCCAGGTCCGCGTAGTGCTCGCGTAGCGCCGCCTTCACCACGGGATTGGCCAGGTGCCTCATGAAGAACCCGTCGCCCGGATCGTCCTTGGGCGGGTGCGGGCGTGACGGCGAGGGCACGGTGCCGATGGGCGCCGCGCTGACCACGACGATGCGCCGGACGCCGGACGCCTGCATGGCCTCGGTTATGGCTTTGGTGCCCTTCCAGGCGACGCCGGCGTCGGCCTTCGTCCGGGCCCCGAGCGCCGAGAGAACCGCTTCGGCCCCGCTAACCGCGGACTGAAGCGCCGCCGGGGCCGCAGTCGCGAGGTCGGCGATGACGACGACGCACGCCGACGTGGACGGCAGGCTCTGCGGGTTCCTGACCACGGCGGTCACGTCGTGGCCCGCGGCGACGGCCTGCTCGAGCAACTGCCGGCCGATGCCGCCGGTGGCCGCGAAGATCGTGAGCTTCACCTGATGCTCCTCCCTTGGTGACCTGGATTCCCTACCCGGCGGGTAGCCCGGATTACCAGGGTGACGGAAACGGCGATCGGGATGTGACCGGGAACCAGGCAACCGGGCGGGCGCGTCCAAATGCCAGTGAACGGGGATGAGGGGGAAACATGAACCATCTGCGGACCTGCGCTTGCCTGCTCGCCGCACTGCTGATAGCCGGATGCGCCGCCACCGGCGGACAGGCACCAGTGACAGGTCACCTGGCCGGCAGGCTGGTCATGGAAGGCGGCCCAATGGGTCCGGGCGGACAGCAGCCGGGTGAGCGGCCCATCCCTGGCACAGTAACCTTCACCGCGGCCGGCCACCGGCAGGTCGCCATCCAGGTCGGAACCTCGGGGACGTTCTCGGTACGGCTGCCGCCGGGCACGTACCAGGTCTCCGGCCGTTCGCCCTCCATCGAGACAAGCAGCGGATCCGACGGGAGCGAGCAGGAGCTGCCGTGCTCGGCGCCCTCGTCCGCGAAGATCACCGCCGGGCACACGGCTACCATCGCGGTCGCTTGCGCGGTTCCCTGAGGCGGAACCGTGGCCTGACCGCACGCGAGCGTCTCATCATGCTGTACGACGACCACGACTTCCGGACCGTGGCCCCAGTCACCGGCCAGCCCGTCAAGCTGGTCAAGCCTGTACAGTACGCAATTGCGTAAAACGGAGTAACAGAACGAAGCTTGTTCCCATCTTCGACAGCGGAGATAACGATCCGCGGTCGCAGTCGGTGTGAACACAGTCCCGCACCGGCCACTGACAAATGGCGGGCGGATCTACGCCCAGCTGGCGAGGATGCTGTCGATGTCGGGGCGGATGCGGTCGCGGGCGAGGTCGCGGGGGACGCCGGACATCAGCAGGGAGTCGTAGTCAGTGTCCTGGTGGCGGACCGAGGCCACCACGGCCAGAGTGATCGCCTGCTCGTCGAGAGCGCGGCCGGGCGCCGAACGGCCGACTCGGCCGCTGCCCCGCAGAGCGGTATGGCGAGCGATCGCCTCGGCACGCTCGGGCGGGCAGCGGGGAAACAGCCGCGCGATTTCCGCCGCCATGCGGACCTGGAGCTCAACGTCCTCATCGACGCGGCGCTCACGATCTCGTTCACGGCGGCGCATCCTCGCGTCCTCATCGGCGAGGCACTCCTGTTCGGCCTGCTCGAGAGCTGGTTCCTCGACCAGGATGCCCTGCCGCTCGTACCGCTTGCGGCTGCGACTCCATCGCACCGCCACGGCCGAGAGCACGCTGGCCTTCTTCGCCCTGCGGGTCAGCGCGGCGTCGCCCGCGCCGAGGAAGACCAGGTGATCCAGGTCGGCGCAGGTCATGCAAAGCGGCCCCGCGTCGTCCATCGTCAGCAGGTCGCCGGTACCCGCGCACCGGGCGCACACCCAGTCCTTGACCGGCATGATGACGACCAGGTCGGGTGGCTTTGGCGCGGCCACCACACTGGGCTCATGACTTGGTGATCGGCTCACGGGATTGAGCGTAATGAACTGCGCGGCGGGTGTGGCGGCGGGGTTAGACGCGCTAGTGCCCCACCCGTCGCACCAAACTCTTCCGCCCCTACAGCGCAGTTCCCTTAAACCAACCATTCGGGTGAAGGGCAACGCTGGCCATTAACGTGGACGTTTACCCCCCTTCCGGCGCGGGTTTCGGCCCACGATGCCGGACTACACACCAGCGGTCGCACCACACGTCACTTCGCTCACCACGACCGTGATCGCGGACGTCACCTTCGCCACCGGGACCCGAACGAGCCTCGTCCTACTACTACGCGTCTGGCGTCCGGCGCGGGAGGCGGCTAACGCTCGCGGGGTAGTTCGAGGCCGGTCAGGAGGCGGTCGAGGACCGTGCCCATCGCCTGGCGGGCGGCGGGGCGGTTGTCGGCGCGCGCTATGTACAGGCTGGACTCGGAGATCATCGCGATCAGCAGGCGGGTGAGCGGCTGGATCGGCACCGGCGCGATGCGGCCCTGCTCGACCGCGCGGGACAGCCATTCGGCCAGCAGGTTCGAGCCGTGCCGGGCCACTAGCTCGTCCCAGGCCTCGTGGCCGAGCACCGCCGGTCCCTCCACCAGCACGATGCGCTGGAAGTCGTCGGTGACGACGCACAGGTCGAGGAACGCACGCAGGCCATCACGGACTTCATCCCAGGCGTCGGCGGGCGGTGGCGCGGTCGACTGGCCGGGTGACAGGGCGGCCGGCCGGGAGAGTTCGGCGTCGATGAGGTGCTCTGCAACCTCGCGGGCGATCTGCTCCATGACGGCGCGGAACAGGTCGGTCTTGTCGTGGAAGTGGTGGTAGAGCGCGCCACGCGTCACCCGGGCGGCGGCCACGATCTCCTCGGTGCCGGTGGCGGCGTAGCCCTGCTCGGTGAAGAGCCTGCGGGCCGCATCGACGAGCGCCTGACGCGTGTCGGCCACGTGCTCGTCTCGACGGGTGGGGGTCACGCATGTATTATCGGGCATACAAGCTGTATGTAGCGAACATAAAGTATGTATGAGACCGAACGCCCGCAACGTGCACTGGGTCACGGCCTGGTGCGCACGAGCTGAACAGGAGTAGACGATGGGCTTGCCGTTGCATCTGTCGATCAAGCTCGGTACGCATCTGATGAAGATGAAGCTGCGCAGGGTGGCGAAGTTCCCCATGATCGTGGAGGTCGAGCCGCTGTTCGCGTGCAACCTCAAGTGCGTCGGGTGCGGGAAAATCCAGCATCCGGCCTCCGAGCTCAAGCGGCGGATGCCGGTGGAGCAGGCCGTCGCCGCGGTCGAGGAATGCGGGGCCCCGATGGTGTCGCTCGCGGGCGGCGAGCCGCTGATGCACCCGCAGATCCACGAGATGGTCAACGAACTGGTCAAGCGCCGTAAGTTCGTGGTGCTGTGCACCAACGCGGTGCTGATGCCCAAGCACCTGCACAAGTTCACGCCGTCGAAGAACTTCGCCTGGATGGTGCACATCGACGGGCTGCGCGAGCGGCACGACGAATCGGTCAGCAAGGAAGGCGTGTTCGACCAGGCCGTCGCCGCCATCAAGCAGGCCAAGGCGGCCGGTTTCCAGGTCTACACGAACAGCACGTTTTTCAACACCGACTCACCGCAGACCGTGATCGACGTGCTGAACTACCTCAACGACGAGCTCAAGGTCGACCGGATGGAGATCTCGCCCGGCTATGCCTACGAGAAGGCCCCCGCCCAGGACAGGTTCCTGGGCGTGGAGCAGACCCGCGAACTGTTCGGCAGCGCCTTCGCGGAGGGGCGCAGGAAGAAGTGGCGGCTGAACCACTCACCGCTGTTCCTGGACTTCCTCGAGGGCAAGCGGGACTTCGCGTGCACGCCGTGGGGCGTCCCCTCCTACTCGCTGCTCGGCTGGCAGCGTCCGTGCTACCTGCTGGCCGACGGCTACGCCAAGACGTACGCCGAACTGCTCGAGACGACCGAGTGGGAGAAGTTCGGCCGGGGCAAGGACCCGCGCTGCGACAACTGCATGGCGCACTGCGGCTACGAGCCGAGCGCCGTGCTGGCCACCATGAGCTCGCTGCGGGAGAGCATTCGCGCCACCGTGTCCCTCTGATCGGCCCTGCCTGGCCTGCGGTCACGGTACGAGGTCGCCCCCATCAGCAGATCGTAGGGGTCAACAAGAAGATCTGCGAGACCAGGCCGGCCGGTCATTCCTAATCAACTGGACCCACCGGAAGTTCCGGACGGCCTGGCCGGAGAACCGGTATCGTACGGTGCCGTGCTGGACGGCGAACTGGTCTTCGTGCCGAGCGAGATTCCCCGGCGAGGCGTGTTCGCGCTCTGGGGCAAGGGCTCGGGATCCGCCAAGCTGGAGCTGGTCTTCCCCGGCGGGACATACGGCATACGCAAGCGCCTGGTCTCGGCTGATCTCATCCCGCTCGCCGAGGCTCTTCCGGCCTTGCTCGCCATCGGTCCCGATGAGCAGGCCGGGCGGCCGATGCGGCGCAGCGCCCGGGTCTGGGCGGCGGCCGCTGCCGCGGGCGTGGGCCTAGTTGCCCGCGGCCGGCTCTTGCCGACCGCCGGCGCCGATGACACGGACGTCTGGCGGGCCGGGCCGCTCGATCCGGCGGACCTCAGCTGGCTGCGTGAACTTGCCACCGTGTTCCCGCCCACCGCGCACGCCCTTGCGGTTCCCGGCTCGCGCCCGATGCGGCTCCGCTCTCCGGATGCGCTGATCCGCGACCTGTGGGACGCGATCGCCGACACAATCGCACGCTCGCCCGCCGCACCGCGCACGACCACGTCGGCGGCGTTCGCCTCGGCTGAGCCGACCCAGGTCGGCGATCTCGCGGAGTGGCTCGCCGACACCACGGACGGCCTGTCCGCCGGGGCCCGTCTCGGCCTGCGGATCGAGGCTGTCCCGGCCTCAGCAGTGGCCGCAGCGGAAGACGACCCCGTCGCGGCGGTGGCGGATCCGGCGGAAAGGCTTGAAGGGTCCGAAGGGTCCGAAGGGTCCCCGCCACCATTCCGCCTGGTGTTGCAGCTGCGCAGCAACGCCGATCCGAGCCTGATCGTCGACGCCGCCGCTCTGTGGAGCCAGCCGGAAACGGTGCTCGCCAGGTTCGGCTCGCAGGCTGAGACGGACCTGCTGCTGGCGCTGCGGCGCGGCGCGGCGGTATGGTCGCCGCTGGCTGAGGTGCTGTGGCAGGCCAGCCCGTCGGTCATCGACCTCGACGACGACGCGCTCACCAGCCTGCTTGGCCCGGCCGCCGAAGAGCTGGCGGGCGCTGGCATCGAGGTGCTGTGGCCGTCGAGCATGCTCGGTGACGGCATCAAACTGCGGGCGCTCGTCACACCAGCGCCGGACAAGCTGACGGACGCGGGGTTCGGCCTAGACGCGCTGCTTGATTTCCGTTGGCAGCTCACGCTGGACGGCGCGTTGCTCGACGCTGACGAGATCGCGGCCCTGGCTGAGGCGAAACGGCCGCTTATCAGGCTGCGCGGCCGCTGGGTCATCCTCGATCCGGCGATACTCGACAAGCTGCGCCGCGCGCCGCGGACGCGGATGCGGACGTCCGAGGCCCTCGGTGCCGTGCTCGCGGGCTCGACTGAGATCGACGGCGAAACGGTCACGGTGGTCGCGGAAGGCCCGCTCTCCGACCTGGCCGCCCGGGTCGCGGGCATTGCGTCCGCCCCGGCGCCTGTCGAGCCGCCGCTGGGGCTCACGGCGACGCTCCGGCCGTATCAGCAGCGGGGCCTGGCCTGGCTGGCCGGGATGTGCGACGCCGGGCTCGGCGGCTGCCTGGCCGACGATATGGGGCTGGGCAAGACGATCCAGGTGATCGCGCTGCACCTGCACCGGCGGGACACCAAGGCGGGTCCCACGCTTGTGGTGTGCCCGGCGTCGCTGCTGGGCACCTGGGAGCACGAGATACGCCGGTTCGCTCCGGATGTCCCAGTTCGTCGGTACCACGGAGGCGGACGGCATCTGCAGGACCTGGCCGTCGATGAGATCGTCCTGGCTACCTACGGCGTGGTGCTGCGCGACTCGGCGCGGCTCGCGGAGGTCGGCTGGGGGCTGGTCGTCGCCGACGAGGCTCAGCATGCGAAGAACCCTCTGTCGCGGACCGCGCGGGAACTGCGGGCCGTGCCCGCACCCGCCAGGATCGCGCTGACCGGAACGCCGGTGGAGAACCGGCTGTCGGACCTGTGGGCGATCCTCGATTGGACGACGCCCGGGCTGCTCGGGCACCTGGAGGCGTTCACGCGGCGGGTGGCCGTGCCGGTCGAGCGATACCGCGACGCCGAGGCGACGGCCAGGTTCGCCGCCCTCATCCGCCCGTTCCTGCTGCGGCGTCGGAAGACCGATCCCGGCATCGCGCCGGAACTGCCGCGCAAGACCGAGACGGACCTGTTCGTCCCGCTGACCGCCGAGCAGGTCACGCTGTACGAGGCGATGGTCCGCGAGACGATGGAGGCGATCGCCACCAGGCAGGGCATCGAGCGGGCCGGTCTGGTGTTCAAGTTGCTCACCGCGCTGAAGCAGATCTGCAATCATCCGGCCCAGTACCTCAAGCAGCCGGGGCCGCTGGCCGACCGGTCGGGGAAGCTGACCGCGTTCGACGAACTGACCGACGTGATACTGGCCGGCGGCGAATCGATGCTCGTCTTCACCCAGTACACGCAGATGGCGACGATCCTGCAGCAGCACCTCGACGCACGGGGAATCGGCTCGCTGTTCCTGCACGGCGGGGTTCCGGTGCCGCGCCGGGAGGAGATGGTGACCCGGTTCCAGGCCGGCGAAGTACCGGTGTTCCTGCTGTCGCTGAAGGCGGGCGGCACCGGCCTGACACTGACCCGGGCCACTCACGTGCTGCACTACGACCGCTGGTGGAACCCGGCGGTGGAGGATCAGGCGACCGACCGGGCATACCGGATCGGCCAGGATCGGCCCGTGCAGGTGCACCGGCTCATCGCCGAGGGGACGCTCGAGGACCGCATCGCCGCCCTACTGGAGACCAAACGCGATCTCGCCGACGCGGTGATCGGCTCGGGCGAGCGGTGGATCGCCGAACTGTCCGACGCCGAGCTCACCGAACTCGTCAGCCTGCGAGCCGCGACATGAGCGACAATACGGCCGGGATAGGCGTTGAGCAGCCGGAATTCGGCCGCACCTGGTGGGGGCGGGCCTGGCTAGAGGCGCTGGAGCAGCGAGCCCGGCTGGACCCGGACCGGCTGCCCCGCGGCCGGGACTACGCACGCTCCGGAGCGGTCGGCGACCTGACGCTGGCGCCGGGCGAGGCACGGGCCCGGGTACGGGGACGGAAGACCCAGCCGTATGAGGTCAGGATCCGGGTCCGGCGGTTCACCGATGACGAATGGGATCGAGTGCTCGCCGCCATCTCTGCCCGCCTCGGCCACGCGGCAGCGCTGCTTGATGGCGAACTGCCGCCCGAGATCGCCGAGGACGCGGCCAGCGCGGGCCTTGACCTGCTTCCCGGTGGCGGCGAGGTAGGACCGCGCTGCAGCTGCCCAGACGACGCGGATCCGTGCAAGCATTCGGCGGCGGCCTGTTACCTGCTCGCCGATACGTTGGACGCTGATCCCTTCGTCCTGTTCCTGCTGCGCGGCCGGACCCGCGATCAGGTGCTGGCCGGGATCCGGGCGCGCCGTCGCGGCGCGGCACCCGGCCAAGTGGCCGGGCCGGGAGTGACAGCGCCCGGCCCGGCCGGTACCGGGGTGCCGTCGGTGGCCGGCCAGTCGGTCACCGACCAGGGTGTCGACGCCCGGACGGCGTTCGGCGCGCCCTCATCGTTGGCGCCGGTACCCGCCGTGCCGTTGCCGCCCCAGCGGCCTGGAAGCCCCGCCGCACTACCGGTGGATCCGCCGCCGTGGCGTTCTGGCCTCCGCGAGGACCTGCTGGAGCTAGCCGCGGATGCGGCCAGCCGGGCCTGGGAAATGGCGGTCGGCCTGTCCGCCGACGCCTGGCTGAGCCTCGACCCGGACGCCGACCTTGCCCGCCGCGCTGCCCGGGCCCTGGGCACGCCGGCGTTTACGGCACTCGCGGCGCGCTCCGGGATTCGTGAACGTGACCTCGCTCGCCAGGCGCTGGCCTGGCGGCACGGCGGCCTGGCCGGCCTGGAACTACTGCGCATGGAGTGGGATCCGGTCACCGAAGATCCGGATGCCACCGAGCTGCTGAAGACGGCCCGGGCCGTGCTGCGCGCCAAGACTGATGTCGCGGAGACCATCAAGGGCAACCGGATCACCGCAGGCCACCTGCAGTTGCGTCTCGGCCGGGATCTGCGCTGGTATCCGTACGCGCGATCGGGCCAGGACTGGGAACCCGGCGGCCCGCCGGAAACCGATCCGGCCCGGGCCGTCGCAGATCTCTAGGGCGCGGAGAAGCGCGAGCGCCCCGAATTGTCAGCTGGGCCGGCCAGCCGGTGGACTGGCCGGGCAGGCGGCTGGCTGGCAGGCGGTTGGCTGGCAGGCGGTTGGCTGGCAGGCGGTTGGCTGGCAGGCGACGGCTCGCTCGATAGCGGCGAAGCGGATTCGTTCCTGCTCCAGCCGCACCGAGGGCCCCAGTGTGCCGTCGGCGAGATCGCGGTGAAGCTCCGCTTCCTCGGCGTCCAGAAGGTCCAGGCGGGCGACCGCGGGCCGCGGCTCGGTCACCCACTGGTCTCGGTGCGCGAGCAACGTCGCGCGGTCCATCAGCATCGACCGCGCGTGGCTGAACCGGTGCCGTAGCCGGTTCAGGATCGCGAACCCGTGGGTATCGATGTCACCCCAGTAGATGAGGTCCAGGTTCGTCAGCCAGCCGAGCGGCTCGAGCACGTCGACGGCGTATCCCCCGCCGAAGATGACGATGGCGCCACTGGGCAGCGGGAAGGCCAGGTAGGTGATCTCGTTCTCGACCACGTATGCCCATCTAGTACCGGGTGGCGGCGCGGCGAACTCGCCGGCGCGCACGGAAAGCTCGCTGAAGCCGCAGAAACCCGGCGCGCGGAACCGCACGTAGCCCGGCTTGCGGCGGAACCGGTACCGCCCGGCGAAGTCGGTCGCGTCGGCGTCGATCCGGTGCGGGGCAAGTTGCAGGTCGAGCAGTTCACCGAGCACACCGCGGTGGTGCTCGATGAACTTGGTGTCCACGCCGGGCACGTCGACCTGCCGCAGGTACATTCCTGGCGACTGCTGCTCGTCGATCCACCGGACGGTGGCCAGCAGTTTGTCCCAACGGTCCGCCAGCCGGAGCAACTGCACCGGGCGGCGCGTCAGCCATGGGACGAGCCGGGGACAGGTCTCCGCCGTTGCGTGAGCCAGGGAACTGAAGCTGCGTACTTCCGCGCGCGCGCCGAGCAGGTCCCACGCGCTGTCATAGCCGTCGATCCAGGCCCGGCAGGGAATCATGTTGGCGCCCACCTGGCGACCGCCAACCGTCTTGTACTCCACGCGCAGCGGGCCTGCGCCGGCCCGGCCCCACTCGGCCGCCCACACCTGCACCTCGGCGAGCCGCTCCGCGATCTCCCCGGCCGTGGGGCCGTGCAGCGGGACACCCAGCGGTTCCCAATCCCTTCCCTCGGCGAACGCGGCGAGCAAGGCGCCGGACTGCCATTTCCTGGCCAGCCAGGCGCGTACGTCGGCGGGACGGGTCCACTGACGAGGCATGTCAGTTCCCGGCGGTGGCAGCGGCTGGCATCGGGATGACCTGGGCGCTGCTAGCGGTCGCTTGCTGGCCGATCACGTGCGCGAGCCGCCGCGCGTGGTACTCCTCGATCGTCAGCGTCTGCAGCCGGGAGTAGCAGCTCGTCGGGTTATCTACGAAGCCGACCGCCGACACGTACGGCTCGATGACGTGGATCTTCTGCAGTGGGGTGACGATCAGGAGCTGCAGGCCAAGCCGAGCGAACAGCTCGAGCGCGAACCTGGTCGACTCGTCTGAGCCCCGGCCGAACGCCTCGTCGATGACCGCGAACCGGAATGTCCGCGACTTCGTCGCCCCCCACTCCAACTTGAACTGGTAAGCCAGCGATGCGGCGAGAATCGTGTAAGCCAGCTTCTCTTTCTGCCCGCCGGACTTGCCCGCCGAATCGGCGTAATGCTCGTACTCGGTGTCGTCCTCTCGGTACCGCTCGGACGCGCTGAACATGAACCAGTTCCGCACGTCGGTAACGAACCGGGTCCATTTCCGGTCCGCGTCGGTCTGGCCCTCGCGGCCCCTGAAGCGCTCGATGATCCTGCTGACCTGCAGGAACTTCTGTTCCGAGTACTGGTCAGAGGCCTCCGCCGACACCGCGCCCTCGGTGCAGGCGCGCAGGTCGGCGCGGAACTCGCGGACATCGGTATGCGGGGTTGGCTGTGCCTCGAGCTTGATGTACCTGCCGGGGTTGTAGTCGACGCCGACCAGCGATTCATTGATGGTGGCGATGCGACCCCTGATCACGTCGGCCTGTTTGTTCAGCCGGGACTGGAAGCCGGCGATGTCGCGGATGGTGTTCTGGTTCAGGTACGTCTTGAACTGCTGCTGGAACCGGGGCAGGTCGTCATCGGTCAGCCGCTGGTTCAGCTCCCGGTACCCGTCCGCCGCTTCCACTGCCGCGTCAAGCTCCTCGGTCTCGACCGGATACTGGCTGCGGAACGACCCCATCAGGGAGACGATCTTGTTGCCGAGGGCGCTGCGACGCTGGGTCCTGCGGTCTATGACCACGCTGATCTCCGCGCTCGCTGCCATCTCGGCTTTGCCGCAGGCGACGGGGGTGTCCGGCGGAGCCTGCTCGAACCGCTTGAGCAGGCCGGCGATCGTGGCGAAGTGCGTGCGGGCCGACTCGCAGCCCGGCTCGGCCAGCGTCGCGCTGGCCTCGGCTAGGTCGGCCTCCGCGCGTTCGATCCGGCCGCCCACGCCGCCGAGCTGCTTCTGCACCTCGCCGTGGGCGCCTTCGGCGATACCGATCTGCTCCCGGACCGTTTTCAGCTCACCACTTAGCCGCGCTAGCTCGGCCGACGCCGCCTCGAGCTGGCGCTTTTCTGCCTTGAGCTCCTCGGTGCGGTTGACGACGGACTGCCAGTCGAGGTCGGCGAACTCGTGGGTCTGGGCCAGGCCGGCCAGCACCTGACCGCAGTCGATCGCGGCGTCGCGCGCCTTTTCGTAGGCTGCCTGCTCGTCGGTGACCGCGCCGAGCTGAGCTGCCAGCGATGTGGCCTGCCGGATCAGGGCCTCGAGCTTGCGCTCGTTAGACCAGCCGAGCACGTACTGGCTGCGGTCGTCGATGCGGGATCTGTCGTCCTTCTCGTGCCTGCCGCGATCCCCCTTGAACTGCCCGGCCTTGGTGATCGCTTTGGCCGCCCGCCGGAACTCAGACATCGTCTCGACACACTCGAAGTCGGCCCGCCTGGCCAGCTCGCGCTCTAGCCACGGAGCGAACGGGTGGTCCTTGATGTTCAGCTTCGCGGCCAGGGCACCGGGAGCCCAGCTAGCAGGCGGGATCCGGGCCTCCCGCGCGGGGTCGGAGACCCGGTAGTAGACCACCCGAGCCTTCAGGTGGTGGGCGTCGATCCAGTCGGACACCGCGGCGTAGTGCCGATCGGGGACAAGCACGGACAGCGCGAAACCGCGCAGCAGCCGTTCCGCCGCGCCCTCCCAGTCCGACTCCTCGGGACGCACCGCGATCAGCTCCCCGGGAAACGGCAGTGCGTCTGTGTCAAGCCCGAGCTCCCGGCACATCCGGGTGCGCAGGTCCAGCTGACGCTTAGGGATGTTGTTCGGGTGCTCGCGCAGGCTGATGAGCTCGGCGTTGATCTCGGCTGCCTTGTCGCGGAGCTCCTTGGCCGTGTAGCCGACCTCCGTGAGCTTGTTCTGCGCGTCCATGAGATCCTGCCTGGCCCGGTCGCGAGCAGCGGCGATCTGGTGGCGGCGGGCGGCGAAGTGGTCTGCTGTCTCGACCGGATCCAGGCCAGCCTCGGCGAGTAGCTGGCCGAACCGCTCGGCGCGGTCCATCCGGTCACGGCACGCTGCCTCGCCCTCTTTGAGCAGGCGGTCGATTTCGGCGAGCCGGTTCCCTCCGTGCCCGGCGAGTTCGATATCGAGGGAGCGTTCCCGTGACCGCAGATCTTTCAGCCGGGTGGCGAAATCGCTTAGCTGAGCGTGAAGGCTGGTTCGTTCGGCAGAAAGACCGGCCATCAACCGGTCCACGAGCCCGGCCTTGAGATCGGCGAAGTAGTACTTCAACGCGGTTCGCTGTGCCGTCAGCGTCGCCACCTCGGCGACCACCTTGTCGTGTGTGTCACATTCGGCGAGCAGCGGGCCGAGCGCGGTGAGCTGGGAGCGGGCGCGCTGCACCGCCTCGTGCGCCTTAGTGAGGTCCTCGAAGTGCGCCACGATATTCGCGGTCCATTTCGCGGCGTCGAAGGGCTCCAGCATGTGATCGCGGACGAAGTCGGTGAGGTTACCCACTGATTTCATCGAAACGGTCTGATGAAACAGTTCCATCGCCTGTTCGGACTCGATGCCCAGGCGGCGTCGGAAATCCTTGCCATAATCTGGGAAGCTGTCGTAGACCTGAGCGCCGCCCGCCCGTAGCCGCCTGCGCAGCGCGACCAGGTCAGAGCCGAAGTCGGCGAAATCCACGGCCACCGACAACGGCTTGTCGGTGGTCACGTAGAACCGGTCCGGCTGACCGCCGGCGTCGGCGCCGCGCAGCCAGAACACCTGGGCGATGGTGACGGTGGCGTCGTACCCCTCGTTGCCGAATACGCCGATGATCACGCTGTACTTCGTGCCATCGCGAAGTGCGACCGGTTTCGTGGTCCCGGTGACCTCGTTGCGCTCGGACTTGAAATAGCCGAGCACATAAGAGCGCAGCGACCGCTCCCTGGTGTCCGCGCCCGCGGCCTTGTTGTAGGAAATCCGGTTGGCCGGCAGCAGCAGCGTGGTGACCGCGTCCACGATGGTGGATTTCCCTGACCCGATGTCGCCGGTCAGCAGCGTGTTCCGCGCGTTCGCGTCCAGCGACCAGACCCGCTGGTCGAGCGTGCCCCAGTTGTACAGTTCCAGCCGGGTCAGCCGGAAGCCGCTGAGGATCTCGGTCATGGTGTGTCTCCCGCTCGCGCCTGTTCGTCGGCTAGTAGCGTGGCGTATTCGGCGAGCCTGGTGTCGAAGTCGGCGAGCCACTGGCCGTCGACGAAGGCCTTGAGTATCCGGCGAACTTCATAGACCGGCTCGGCATTCTTGGCCGGACGGAGAAAGCCGAGGTCGACGGCCTTGCCGATGTGCGCGTCAATCTTGTCAGCCAGCCGGACCTCGTTGCTCGTCGGCGGAAGGAATACCCGCATCATCTCGGCGATCTGGTCCCGGCTCAGCATCAGCCTGGTGTCGCCGCCTTGCGCGTCGAACTCGGCCAGTTTCTTACGGAGCAATGCGAGCAGCAGGCTTACGTGAAAGGACAGCGGACGGCGCGGGATAAGCCGGGGCAGCGGGTTCTCTGGGTCGGTGTCGTCACGCGCCTCATCAGGGGGACGCTGGCGGCAGAACGCGTAACCCTCGGCCTCATCGACCACGACCTGCAGCCCGAGCACCGCCACGTAGTCCCGCACCTGCGGCTGGAGCTGGAGCAGGTGCCGCCAGGCGCGCTCGTGCGTGTCGCGGTAGACGACGCCCTTCATCAGCTGGGTGACGGTCAGCGACAGGTCCGGCTCAATCATGGTGTCTCCCGCTCGCTCATCCGGAGCTCCTGACGAACGTGACGCGCGGCATGGTCACCTTCCGTTCCCGGCCGTCCGCCTCCTGCCAGCGCACCTGCTCATCATGGCGCTCGTCGAAGACGAGCTCGAACGTGCCGTCCTTCAGGGACAGGTACGTGACGAGCTCCGCGACGCCCTGCCTGATGGGGTAGTCGGCCACGAGCTGGGCCAGACCGACCTGCGGAGCGCGGCGGAGCGCCTGCCTGACGCAGCCGCGCAGCTGCTCCGGATCCACGTAAACCTGCTCGAACAGAGCAGCCGGGTCGGTTTCCTCGTCGGCGGGCCGAACGTTCTGGCTGTCGATGCGCGCCTTTCGCACTGGAGCGTACAGCGGGCGCTCCATGGGCAGCCGGATGGCCGGTACGGCAGCGTCAAGTTCCATTGAAACGGGGACATCTCGTAGCTCGCGGAATTCCAGTGCGTGCGACTCGATGTCGCGCAGGATGTCAATCACCCGGCGGTTCTCGAACCACACCTGGTCATCGAGAAACCGCCGGAGCTGCTCGGACAACTGGCGCACCGTCGCCTGGGTCCGCTCGGCCGCATCGAGCCAGTCGTAGTGAATATGCCGCAGCCTCTGATCTCTCCCGTTGATCTCCGTCAGCTGGTGCACGCTGTCCAGCAGGCCGCTCAGCTCCTCTTGCCGCGCCTGCGACAGCAGGAAGTCATAAAACGCCTGGAAAGACTTGCCCTGGTCCGAGCCCGCGATTGTCTCCCGGCTGCCGAGTACGTCATCGAGCAGTTCGCCCTTACCGCCGTGCCAGCCGGTGATCTTCTCGCGCAGCTGCCTGTCCAGCTTCCTGAAGTTCTCCTCCACCTCGCGGAAATCGGCGAGGAGCTCCCGCGCGGTAGCGGAGAACTGCTGGTAACGGTCGCGGACCGCGCTGGCGTCGAGCAGATCGAGCTCGCCGGCACCGATGCGGGCGATCTGATCGTCAATCTCCTGGCGCTGCCGGCGCAGCTCGGCGATCCGCTGTTCCGGGTCGGGCTCGGTGCCAAAGACGATCTGCCGAAGCAGGTCGATGATCGTGTTGAGCCGCGACTCGGTCCCGACGAACTCACGTTCTTTCAGGCTGCCGACCCACTGCAGCGCCTTCTCCACCGCAGGAGTGGCGTCGACATGGGGTTCGTCGGTGCCTTCCGGGTAATACTTGCGCAGCCAGCCGGCCTCCGGCGCGGCCCAATCGTCCAGGTACGCCTTCGCCGGCCTGGGATACTTCTTCGGCTCGCCGCCGCGCTCGTTGAGTGCGTACAGCGCATCGTCCAGACGGCTGGCCAGTTCGGCGGCCGGGATCGACCGGACGTTCTCGGTGACGAACACCTGATGCAGGAAGCTGAGCACCAGCGGCGCGTGGTCGGCACGCAGCAGCCGCCACGCGGGACTGTTATCGCGCAGCCAGGCGACCTCGTCAAAGCTCACCACGCCGGCCGTGAGGCTTATATCTGCCACGGTGGACCATGGTAGGGGCGGGTGCCGACATTCCTGTTCCCGCTTGTCGTACCAACCGCATTGCCCGGCCAGCCCGGGGACAATGAGCTTATGGAGGAAAGCGGCGGCCGCGGCGCAGACGCGTCACGGCTGCGGTTGCGGCGGGCGGGCCGGGTGATCGTGCTCGACCTGGACGGCCGGGTGCTGCTGTTCCGGTACGACGACGTGCCACCTAACGGGCGGCACTGGTGCACGCCGGGCGGCGGGCTGGATGACGGAGAGGACTACGCGGCGGGGGCGCGGCGGGAACTGGCCGAGGAGACCGGCTGGACTGACGTGGTCCTCGGCGACGAGGTGTACCAGTGGACGCGGACCATGGAGTACGCGGGCGCGATCGTCCGGCAGCATGAGCGGTTGTTCCTGGCGCGGGTCGCGGTAGCCCGCCGCGAGCTCGGCGAGGTGGCTGCCATGCACGTCTCGGACGGGATCGCGGCGTGGCACTGGTGGACGCTGGCGGAGATGGATGCCACCGATGAGGTTATCTGGCCCGCCGGGCTCGCCGACCTGATCCGGGGCTTGACCGACTGAGTCAGATCAGCTACTGGCTCAGCCGCTGAACTCGCACGGCAAGTGCTTGACGCCGTTGATGAAGCTGGACAGGAGGCGGTCCGGCTGGCCAGCTGTGATGTCGGGGACACGGGTGAGCAGTTCGCGCAGGCCGACGGTGAGCTCGCGGCGGGCCAGGTGGGCGCCTAGGCAGTAATGTGGCCCGGCGCCGCCGAATCCGACGTGCGGGTTCGGCGACCGGGTGATGTCGAAGCGCTCGGGATCGGCGAACACCGCCTCGTCCCGGTTGGCCGAGTAGTAGAACAGCACCACCTTGTCGTCCTTGCGGTAGGCCTGCCCGTTCATGACGTAGTCCCGGGTGAGGGTCCGGCGCATGAACATGACCGGCGAGGAGTAGCGCACGATCTCCTCGACCGCGCCGGGGAGCCGGTTCTCCAGGTCCGCGAGGAGCAGCGCGCGCTGCTCGGGGAACTCGGTGAACAGCATCAGCGCATGCGAGAGCGCGTTGCGGGTGGTCTCGTTGCCCGCCACCACCAGCAAGATGAAAAACGAAGCGAGCTCGGCCGTGGTCAGCTGCTCCCCGTCGATGTTCGCGGTCACCAGGGCCGAGACCAGGTCCTCGGCGGGCGTCTCGGCGCGGGCGGCGGCCAAGCCGGTCAGCAGATCGGCGAGCGCCTGCCCGGCGCCGAGGATCTGGAGCACTACCTGGTCGGGATCCTGGCTGATGAACTCAGGGTCGGCCCCGGACAAGATGATGTTGGTGTTGGCCAGGACCATGTCGTACTGATCATCCGGGATGCCCATCATGTCGCAGATGATCTTGAGCGGCAGCTTGGCCGCGACGTTCGGCACGTAGTCGCACGGCCCGGTGGCCAGCAGGTCGTCGACGCTGGCCGCAGCCACACGCCGCACGTCATCTTCGAACTTGGCGATCAGCCGCGGGCTGAACGCCCGGGAGACGATCCGTCGCAGCCGGGCGTGCCTGGGGTCGTCCATATTGATCATCGACCCGAAGTACTCGTTGAACTCGAGCGGCAGGTCCGTGATGCTGGTCGCACCCGCCGCCGAGGAGAACACGTCGGCGTGCTTACTCGCCTCGACCACATCGGCGTGCCGGACCAGGGCGTAGTAGCCCGGCCCCGGTTCGGCGAACGGAGCCTCGGGCTCGGCGAAGAACCGCGGATGCGGCTCGGTGCGCAGCTGGGCAAAGGCAGCCGCCCGTTCGGCGAGCGGCAGGCCCCAGAACTCGTTGGCCGACAGGTCTATCCCGTCCATCCCGGTAGCAGTCATCCCCGGCGCCTTCCCCTAGAACCTGTTCCTTACTTCACCATGGCCCATCGGGGTCTGGCTAGGGCGTCCGGTGCTGGCGTACCGGTAAACCAGGCTATCGGAGTTGGGTTCGGCGGTGATCCGGTCGAGAGAGGGGCGCAGCGCCCAGGCCGACTACGCTATGGGCGTGAGCTTGCCCTCCGTGCCAACAGTGTCCCTGGGCAGCAGCGGCATCCCGGTCAGCCGCCTGGCGCTCGGATCTTGGCGGACCTACGAGCGGATCAGCCGCGACCAGGGAATCCGCGTCATGCAGACCGCACGCGAGGCCGGCATCACCTTTCTTGACGACGCCCGCTATAACGATGAAACCGGGCGCGCGCCCATTCCCACGGGGTACTCGGAAGTGGTCTTCGGCGAGTTGTTCCGTGCCGCGGGCTGGCGCCGGGAAGACACGATCGTGTCCAACAAGCTGTGGTGGGAGTTCTGGCCGGATGAATCACCAGCCGAGGAACTGGCCGGCTCGCTCGCCCGGATGCGCCTCGACTACATCGACCTGATCTACGCCGAGGTGCCGCCGGCCGGCGTCGCGTTGGAAGACGCGATCGGCATGATCACCGGGCTGATCCGCGCCGGTACCGCCCGGGCGTGGGGAACGCTGAACTGGACCCCGGAGCAGATGGAACGGGCATGGCAGATCGCCGACCGCGAGGGCGTCCCCGGCCCGGCGGCGACGCAACCGCCTTACAGCCTGGTGCAGCGGGATATCGTCGAAGATCCAGGCATGCAGCGCCTGGCGGCGGCCCGTAACGTCGCGATCGTGGCGTCTTACACGCTGGCGGGCGGCGTCCTGACCGGCAAGTACGATCAGGATCCCGGCGCGGGCCGCGCGGCAGGAATGCTCGACCAGCCGCGGGTGGCGCCCGCGGTGGCGGCGGGCCGGGATCTGGCCGCCCTGGCCCGAGACGTCGATACGGACCCGGCCAGCCTCGCAATGGCTTTCGCGCTGCTCAACCCGTCGGTAACCACCGTCTTGTTCGGCGCGACACGTCCAGAGCAGGTCAGCGCCAACCTGCAAGCTCTCGCCATAGCTGACCAATTGATGCCAGATGAGCGCGATCGCCTCGCCGCGATCGGCGTGCGGCGCTGACGAGCTGACCTGGCGGCCAGGACCGGTGTGCGCGATCGCGGGCAATGGCCCGTACGCTGATCGTGTGGCCCGGCTCGAAGCATGCCTCGTGGACGCCTACGACACCATTGTGACCTGCGACTTCTCGGTACTCAAGCGGGAAGTGCCGACGCTGGCCGGCATCCCGGCGGACGTCTGGGACGCGGAGTACGGCCGGCTCGGGGCCTTGCTGACCGACGGGCGGATGTCGAAGACCGAAGCGTTCGGCCAGATCCTGCGGGCGTCCGGCCAGCAGGCGCACGCCGGCCTGGTCGCCGAGATGGTGCGCCGGGATGCCGAACTGCTGTTCGCGAACGCACGCCTGTACGACGACGTGATCCCGTCCCTCGACAGGCTCCGGGCCCGCGGCATCAAGATCGCGGTCGTCAGCAACTGCACCGAGAACACGCGCCCGTTGCTGGTATCGCTCGGGGTGGACGTGCTTGCCGACGCCCTGGTCCTGTCGTGTGAGGTGGGCGCGGCCAAGCCGGCGGCGGCGATCTTCCGGTGCGCGCTTGACCGGCTGGAGGTGACCGCGGAGGCCGCCCTTTTTGTCGACGACCAGCCGGGTTACTGCGCGGGCAGCGTAGCCGTGGGCATCAGCACGGTACAGATCGTCCGGGGCGAGCTTGACGGGAAGGTGCCGGCGGCGGGAACCAGAATGGTTCGGTCGCTGCCGGAAGTCGAGGCCATGTTCCCGGGGTGATCCTGGGGCCGGAGCTTGTCCTGCCTAGGCTTGGCTACATGGATACCGGTGTAGCGATCTTCCCGACCCACGATGCCATCACGCCCGCGGAGATGGCGCGGCTGGCCGAGGAGCGCGGGCACGAGTCGCTGTTCTTCCCCGAGCACACGCACATCCCGGCCGACCGCCAGTCGCCGTGGCCCGGCGGCCGCGAGCTGCCGCGCAAGTACGCGCACACCTTCGATCTGTTCGTGGCGGTCACCGCCGCGCTGACCGTGACCACGCGGCTGCGGGTCGGCTCGGGCATCTGCCTGGTCGTCGAGCGGGATCCGATCATCACCGCCAAGGAGGTGGCCAGCGTGGACTACCTGTCTGGCGGGCGGTTCGAGTTCGGCGTCGGCGCGGGCTGGAACCGGGAGGAGATGGCCAACCACGGCACCGACCCGCGGCGGCGGATGGATCTGCTGCGGGAACGGGTCGAGGCCATGAAGGAGATCTGGACGTCTGACGAGGCGAGCTACGCGGGCGAGTACGCCTCGTTCGAACGGATCTGGTCCTGGCCGAAGCCCGCGCAGCGGCCCTACCCGCCGGTGCTGGTGGGCGGTAACGGGCCGGGCGTGCTTGACCGGGTGCTGTCGTTCGGGGACGCGTGGTTCCCGAACCATGCCCCGAGCGGCATCTTGGACCGGGCCGCGGAACTGCGCTCACGTGCGGACCGGCCGGTCGGGTTGATGGTCATGGGGGTTCCGGCTGACGCTAAGGTGCTGGAGTCTTATGCGGCGGCCGGGTTCCGGCGGGCGGTGCACTGGCTGCCCTCGGCTCCGCGCGGGCCAGTAGAGCGCGCGCTCGACCGCTACGAGGCGGCGATCGCCGAACTCAACGGGGATTGACTTCCACTCCGCCGTGAAGTGAAGGGCGGAGGTTCCCGCCTGTCACGCCGCTTCGTGGCGTGGCTTCGGGCGGGTTCCTGCTTCGCCGCGCTGCGCCAGGGCAAGCCCCTGGTCTTTCCTGCGCTCTGCAGGCTGTCACCGCCAGTCCGGCCGGCCTGAAGGCCAGCGCACCGGCGGCCATCTTGGCAGCGGGCGCGGCGTCTTCTCTTAGCCGCCGGATGGCTTGACGGCACGGGTGGCGAAGTATCCGGGCATGTACTGGGCCGTGGCGTCGGCGTGGTGCGGTGCCTCGACCAGGTGAGTCAGGGTGAAGCCAGCCGCCAGCTGGCCGCCGATCTGCTCCGTCAGCGTGTGGCTGTACTCAATCGGGCCATCGTCGTAGATCCGCCGGCGTTCGGCGTCGGGCAGTTCTGCAGTGGAAAAGGGAATCCGGTGGCGTACGACGAACTCCTGTCTCGTATCGAGCGCCTCGATGTCGAAGATGTACAAATCCGGGTTCATGAATCCCGCCAGCAATATCCCCGCCGGGCGCAGGACGCGGAAGCACTCCCGCCACAAGGGAGCCAGGTCCGGGCAGAACAGGTTCGACACAGGGTTGAAGATGAGGTCGAAGCGGCCATCGGCGAAGGCACCCAGATCCCGCATGTCACCGAGCACGGTCGTCATGGCCTTGGGGTCCAGGCCGTCCCGGGCGGCCACCTCCTCGTCGCGGCCGAGTTGCCTGGGTGAGTTGTCGAACACGGTCACGTTCGCGCCCGCGGCGGCGAGAACGGGCCCCTGCTGCCCGCCGCCCGAGGCGAGGCAGAGCACTGAGGTCCCCGCCAGGTCAGCGGGAAACCAGTCGCGGGGTACGGGCTCATAGCCGATGAGGACCACCGACCAGTCACCGGCCCGGGCCCGGGCGATGACATCGGGCCCGACAGGCCGGGTCCATTCGTTTTCCTGGTCCACCTCGCGGTCCCAGGCAGCGCGGTTATACGCGACGGGGTCAAAGCTCTCGGAGGTCAAATTCGCACCAGGGTCTCGAAGAGGTGGGTCAGCTCGGCGGCCGGGTCGGCGGTGAGGCCGCTGTGCACCGGACCGGGCTGGACGATGGTCGACCTGGGCGCCGTGAGCCAGCGGAACCGCTCGCCGAGCGGCCGGCCGGCCAGCGGGCCCTCGGTGCAGGCCTTCTCGAACGCCGACAGCCCGGCCCGCACCCCGTCCAGGTCCGCCGCCGGATCGAGGGCGAGCAACCGGGACTCATCAAGCTCGATCCGGGCGCACAAGTACCGGAAGGTCTGCGCATAGACGATCACCCCGGCGTTGATGGCCTCGCCCCGCTCGACCCGGGGGACCACGCGGACCAGCGCATACTCGAAGACTTCGGCCGTGTTGGGCAGGGTCATCCGCGGATCACCTCCGGCACGATCGGGGCGCGCAGCATGAGGTGCTCCACGTAGGCCTCGGCGCCGCGGTCGCCGAACCACCCGGGCGGCACCAGCGCGGTCACCTCCCGGAGCAGGGTTTCCGTGACCCGCGGGGCGAGCGCGGCATGGGCGTCGGCGAGCGCGGTGGCACGGTCGCGCAGCACGTGCTCGCTCGCGTCGAAGGGGCGCTTGGGATCGGCCGGGCCCCTTTGCGGCCAGTTGTGGTGGAAGTACAACGCGGCGCCGTGGTCGATGAGCCAGATGTCGCGGTGCCAGACCAGGAGGTTCGGGTTGCGCCAGGTGCGGTCGACGTTGTGCACCAGCGCGTCGAACCAGAGCACCTGGCTGGCAAAGTCGCGGCTGGCCGTCCAGCCGAGCGGATCGAAGCCGAACGAGCTGGGCAGGAAGTCCACGCCGAGGTTCAAGCCCTCGCTGGTGCGCAGCAGGTCCTGGATCTCCGGGTCGGGCTCGCTGCCGGGGATCCGCGGATCGAGGTCGGCCAGGACCAGCTCCGGGACGCGCAGGCCGAGACGGCGCGCGAGCTCGCCGGCGATGATCTCGGCGACCAGCGCGAGCGGGCCCTGCCCAGCGCCGCGGAACTTCATCACGTAAGTGCCGAGATTGTCCGCCTCGACGATGGCGGGCAGCGACCCGCCCTCGCGCAGCGGGGTCACGTACCGCGTCGCCGTGACATGTTCGAGCACCGGGACAGGCTATCGCTCGCCCCGCTGCGCGCTTGACAGGACCGGATCCAGGCCGAACGCCGGGAAAAGCTCCGCGTTGAACGTGGTGATCTCCGCGATCAGCCCGGCCTCGATGCGCATGACGTCGAGTTTGAACGCGCGGAACTGGCTGTCGCCCGGCTGGCGCAGGTAGCTCGCCGCAGCCGGCATCCGGTTGGCGCCCACCGGGATCAGCCGCCATTCGCCCATCGAGGCCGCGTCGGCCATCAGCGGCCTGATCGCGTCCGGCCCGTCGAAGCAGTACGGCAGCGGCGGCATGGTCACCCGGATGTCCCGGGCCGCGATCGCGATGGCGGCCTCGGCGTCGCATCGCTCGTGCGCCTCGATGAACTGCTCGACCAGCTCGCGTTCTTCGGCGCTCGGCTCCCGCGCGGACCACTCGGCGCGCTGGGCAGGCAGGTGCGACTGCATCGTCGCCCGGGCCCGCTGCAGGGCGCTGTTGGCCGCAGCGACGCTGGTGCCGAGCGACGAGGCGGTCTCGGTGGCGGGCCAGCCGAGCACATCCCGGGCGATCAGCGCGGCGCGCTGCCTCGGCGGCAGGACCTGTAGGGCAGCCAGGAACGCCAGCGAGATCGTCTCCCGCCGGATGGCCACCGCCTCGGGCTGCTCGTCGCTCGGCGCGGCCGCCTCAAGCAGCAGGTCCGGGTACGGCTGAAGCCACGGCACCTCGGCGAACGAGCTCCCGGCGGTACGCCGCGAGCTGCGTCGCAGCATGTCCAGGCAGACGTTGGTGGCGATCCGGTACATCCACGCGCGGAACTGCGAACCGCCGTCGAAGCCGGACCAGCCGCGCCATGCTTTGAGGAACGTCTCCTGCACCGCGTCCTCGGCCTCGTCGAACGAGGCCAGCATCCGGTAGCAGTGGACGTGTAGCTCGCGTCGGTGCCGTTCGGTGAGGGCGGCGAACGCGGGCCCATCACCCGTGAGCGCCGCGCGAACCGTCTGGTCCGTGCTCATCAGGTCCGAACGATCCATCGTCGGCCCTGGCCGCGGTGGACTTCTTGCCGGAGCCAGACGTTGCCGTTGTAGTCCATATCCTCGCCCTCCTTCTCCCGAACCGGCCGGCGCCGATTCTCACCTGTGTAACGGAGGCCGACGCGAAAAGTCATCGGTGCCGCGATGAGCCGCTCCCGCAGAGCGAGGAGGACCCGACCTCACAGGCCGAACTGCTGGCGCCGATCTGACGGGACCAGGTCGGCGTACTCGCGGTGCCTGCTGATCCAGTTCCTGACGAACGGGCAGTAGGGCAGGACCGCCAGGTGCCGATCCCGGACGGCGTCGAGGCTCAACTGCACGAGGTGGCTGGCGATGCCCTGGCGGCGGTACCGGTCGTCGGTCTGGGTATGCGTGAGCGCGATCTCGTCGCCGCGCAGGTGGTACTGGATAAACCCGGCTAGCTCGCCGTCGGCGACGATCTCGAACCGTTCCTTATCCGGATTGTCGGCCACCTCCAGGTCCATGACACCTCCGGGGATCCAGGCTATCCCCCCGTCATCCGGCTCCGGTGGTTATCGCGGGGACCGGGCGAAGTCCAAGGCCTCACGGGCCAGCGACGGCCAGGGCAGCGCGGACTCGGGGTCCAGGCTGAACCACTCCTTCATCGGCGTGCCCTTGTTGGCGTCGAACCGCTCGCCGTGGCCGCCCGCGACGAGCTCGTCCACGCGTGGCCGGGGCAGCTTGACCACCAGCTGGCCGCGGACGAACATCGCGAAGATCTTCCGGCGGTAGCGCAACGCGCTGCGGCCGAACCCGCTGCCGCCCTCGGGCGGCGTCACCCCGTCCACGCCGGTGAACTCGTCCACCAGATCCTCGTACCGCTCCTGGAGCGTCATGGTCTTAGCCTGGCATGCTGGCTCGGGCTCAGCTCACCTCGGTGGCGTAGACCACGATGTTGCTCAGGTAGTGGCCGGTGGCGGAATCGAAGGCACCGCCGCAGGTGATCAGGCGAAGCTCCGCGTCCGGCGTGGGACCGTACACCGTCGCCGTCGGGAAGTGGTCCTTCAGGTACCTCTGGACCGATGTGACGCGGAACTCCGCCGTGGAGCCGTCGGTTCGCTTGACGTAGACGTCGTCCCCGCGGCGCAGCTCGGACAGCCGGAAGAACACCCCGGGACCACTCTGCGAGTCGATGTGGCCCACGATGATGGCCGAGCCGATCGCGCCGGGCCGTGGGCTTCCGGTGTACCAGCCCGCGATGGACGCCGAGGACAAGGGCGGCACCTGCAACGCGCCCCTAGCGGCCAGGCCCAGCGTGAGCAGCTGGGTCTTCACGCCGATCAGCGGAATGGTCAGCGAGACCGGACTGGCGACGGGGGCCGGCTGCGCCGACTGCGGCGGAGCCGCGATCGGGCCGGTGGGCGCGGGCAGCGCGGCCACCCCGGCCGCGACCGGCCGCAAGGCCGGGGTGGAGTGACGCGTCAGCAGCAGGCCCGCCGTTCCGGCCACGATCACGACCAAGCCGGCCGCGAAAACGATCGCGGCCGGCTTGCGGGTCGGCATCCTTAGATCCCGGTGTTCAGCTGACGCCGCATTCCGTGGCGGCGCAGCCTGAAACCGCCCGTCAGGGCGATCAGCGCGCCGGCTCCGATGAGTGCCACCCAGGGCACCGGCGATCCCGGACCGTGCCTCGCGGTGCCGCCGAACCCGGTCGTGACCCCGCCCGCCGGCGGCTGGCCGGCCCCGGCCGCGTCCACCAGGTCCACGATCTCAAGGCCGTTGGTCCCGTCGAGCACCACCATCGTGTGGACGGTGCCCGCGACGAGCGTGGTGGGCAGGGTCGCCTTGGTAGTGCCTCCGACGATCGCCGACATGGTCCAGGTACCCGGCGGGATGGCCGCATACGGACTCACGGAGCCGAACGACGCCTTGGTCACGATGTCCCCGGCTGCGCCGGGGGCGCAGCTGCAGTGGAACTTCACGACCTGCTGCTTGAGCGACGCCTGGATCACCCGCACCGAGGACTTACCCGCTGGCGCGGTCAGGCTGTCGTCTATGACCTGAAGCCGCAGGCCCGACTCCGGTCCCATGCCGGCCACCGTGTAGGCGTGATCGGCCTTGACCGTCACGCTGGTGGACAGGACCGGCTGGCTCGACGGGGAGGCCCCGGATGCCCGCATGGCCACGCTGTAGTCACCGGCGGTTACTGCCTCGTAGGGCGAGACCGTTCCGTAGGAAACGTGGTGGAGCACGATCTGCGCGTTGGAATTGCCGAATGAATAGAGGTAAACGTCGACGGGGGGTGTGTTCGGCGACAGGTGAGCGAGCCTGATCCAGCCGGTACCCGAAGTGGCAGAAGCGGCTGAAGCGGCCGAAGCAGTGGCGGCAGCGGGAATACCAAGCAGCAAGGCCGAGGCGGCCAGCAGCATGGTGATTCGTCTAGTTATTCTCGGAAACTTCACTTTGATCCCTCCCCAAGCTGTTAAATCTCTATGAGCCTCCTAGCCCCATAGGACCCGGAGCGTCGTACCGCACGGTGACCACGGACTGGCCGTTCGCGTCCTGAGTAATGCGGGCCACCGCCGGGGCATACTGGCTTTGCTGTGCCCTCAGGAACACAACCATCGCCGGCAAGCCAGCCGACGCGGCGGCGCCAATTTCAGCGCCGCGTAGCGGTACGTCCGAGCTCACGCCGGGCGAGGGATCATCGAACGCTACCAGTTGAAGTGGCCATTGGTGAGCAAGTGCCGAAAGCGTTACAAGCAGGCGCGGATCCACCTGTCCGGCCGCAAGCGCCTGGCGCGCGGCCGGGGAGGCCTGGACATGCTTGTTGGTCAGCAGCTGCCCGCCCGCGGCGATGCGGTTCTTCAGGTCCGCCGCGAGCCGCGACTCGAAGGCCGCGGTGCCGCCCGGCGCGACGTAACGGATGTCGACCCGCTCCGCGCCCGAGCCGAAGCTGGCGATCACCAGCGGCGCGTAGACGCTGGCCAGCCGGGTGCCGAACTGGTTCCGGATCACCGGCGTGGCTACGACCAGGAGCGAACCCTCAGGGTCAGGGGCCGTCGGCTGCAGTTCATTGAGCTGACCGGCGGGGAAGCCGCTCTGCTGCAGCTCGTTGCACATCTCCGGGTCACAGCCCACGACCGCGCTCGATTCCACCTGCTGGCCGATCCACATCGCCGCCTGGTGGCGGTCAGCCGCCGCCACCTGCAGCGCGGTTGGTCCCTGCGCGGAGCGGCTGGGCGGCGACGCGGCCGGCGCCGGTCCCCGCTGGGTGAAGGCTAGCGTCACGCCGGCCCCCAGGGCCATGGCCACCAGCGCGCTCAGCACGAGCACCAGACGCCGCCGGCGGCCTGCCGGGTACCAGTGGTGCCTTTCCAGCCATAGACGCACCGTGGTGCTCGCCACCGCCGGCCACGACGGTTCTTCCTGCCGAGCAGGCGTTGCCGGTGTACGTCGTGAAAGCTTCTGGCCCATCTCCGCTCCCCCACAGCCCCGAGGCGGGTGGCCGGGGCTGGCTACCAAAGCTGTTCGATCATACGCTGTCCTCCGATATCAGCCAATACAATCATTTTCCAATCTCTTCAGCACAGAACTTCGCGATCATCACCATGCATGACCACGGTGAGCTTTTCCGCCTCATATACGGAGCTACTGAGGTGACATATCAGGCCGCGCTTGAATCCTGCTGCCGCGTCCGTCCCGATCCCGTCTACCAGCTGGCCGCGCTGCGCAAGGAAACCTAAGCGCTCTCGCCGGACAAGACATCGTCGCGGAGCGCCGCCCACTGAAGCGAATGCCTGATGCCCTCGGCGATGTCGTACTGCGGCCGCCAGCCCAGCAGCCGCTCCGCGCGGCCGATGCGGGTGTAGGCGCCGGCCACGTCACCGGGCCGCGAGCCGGCCTCACGCGCCTCGACGGGCTGGTGGGCCACCCGGTTGAACGCGGCGAGAAGCTCCCGGACCGTGGTGCCCGTGCCGCTGCCCAGGTTGATGACCGTCACCGGCCCGGGCAGAGCGTCGAACCGGGTGAGCGCGGCCACGTGCGCGGTGGCTAGGTCCCAGACATGGATGTAATCCCGCAGGCCCGAACCATCGCGGGTCGGCCAGCCGGTCCCGGTGATCAGGAACGGGGTGCCTTCTCCGGCCGCCTGGATGATCTTGCCCAGGGCGTGCGTCGGCTGCCGCAACTGCAGCCCCGTCCGCATCTTGGGGTCCGCGCCGATCGGGTTGAAGTACCGCAGGGACAGTACGCGCAGGGGCTGGGAAGCGGCGATGTCGGCGAACATCGCCTCGCACACCGCCTTGGTCCGCGCGTACGGGCTCTGCGGGTCGATGGGCGAGTCTTCATCGACGCTGAGGTCCTCACTGGCCCGGTAGATGGCAGCCGAGGAACTGAAGATCAGCCGGGCGCAGCCGTTGCGCAGCAGGTGCGCGGCGAATTCCAGGCTCTTCGCGACGTTCGCCCGGTAATAGCCCACCGGGTCGGCGACCGAGTCCGGCACCACGATCAGGGCCGCGCCGTGGATAACGGCGTCGATGTCGGGATGTTCGGCGAAGATGCGATCGATCAGCGGCCCGTCGGCGATATCGCCCGCATAGAACGTGCGGCCCGCCGTGAACTCGCGCCTGCCGGTCACCAGGCTATCCAGGATCACCGAGCTGATCCCCGCGTCGGAGCAAGCCGACGCGATCGTGCTTCCGATGTACCCGGCGCCCCCCGCGATCAGGACCTTCATCGCATGAAGCCTACCGGCGGTCGAGACCGAGGATCTCTACCGAACGCTCCCGCATCTCGACCTTGCGCACCTTGCCGGTCACCGTCATCGGGAACTCGTCGGCGATGTGCACGTACCGCGGGATCTTGTAGTGCGCCAGCTGGCCGGCGCAGAACTCGCGCAGCGACTCGGCGGTCAGCGCTGGGGCACCCGCGCGCAGGCGCACCCAGACCATGAGTTCCTCACCGTATTTGGCGTCGGGAACGCCGACGACCTGAGCGTCCAGGATGTCGGGGTGGGTGTAGAGGAACTCCTCGATTTCCCGCGGGTAGACGTTCTCGCCGCCGCGGATCACCATGTCCTTGATCCGGCCGGTGATGGCCAGGTACCCGTCGGCGTCCATGATCGCGAGATCGCCGGTGTGCATCCAGTGCGCCGCGTCCACGGCCTCGGCGGTCTTATCCGGCTGTCCCCAGTAGCCGAGCATCACCGAATACCCCCTGGTGCACAACTCGCCCGGCGTGCCGCGCGGCACGGTCCGGCCTGTCTCGGGGCCGATGACCTTCACTTCGAGATGCGGCCCGACCCGGCCCACGGTGGATACCCGGCGGTCGAGCGAGTCGTCGGCGCGGGTCTGGGTGGACACCGGCGAGGTTTCCGTCATCCCGTAGCAGATCGACACCTCGGTCATCGACATCCGCTCGATGACCTGCTTCATCACCTCGACCGGGCAGGGCGAGCCGGCCATGATGCCAGTGCGCAGGCTGGACAGGTCGTAGTCGGCGAAGTCCGGGGTGGACAGCTCGGCGATGAACATCGTGGGTACCCCGTAGAGCGAGGTACAGCGTTCGGCCTGCACGGCCTGCAGCGTCGCGACCGGGTCGAAAGTCGGCGCGGGGATGACCATGCACGCTCCGTGGCTGGTCGCGGCGAGGTTGCCCATGACCATGCCGAAGCAGTGGTAGAACGGCACGGGAATGCAGATCCGGTCGACCTCGGTGTAGTTGCACAGCTCACCGACGAAGAACCCGTTGTTCAGGATGTTGTGGTGCGACAGGGTCGCGCCCTTCGGGAAGCCCGTGGTGCCCGAGGTGTACTGGATATTGATGGGGTCGTCGGTGTCCAGTTCGATGGTGTCAAGCGCCCCGCGGTCCAGACGGCGCCCGGTCTCAAGCACGGCCTGCCACTTCGGGCTGCCGAGCAGCACGACGCTCTTCAGTTCCGGGCAGCGCGGCCGCACCTCGGCGATCATCCCGGCGTAGTCGGAGGTCTTCAGCTTCTCGGCCGCGACGAGCAGTGTGCTGCCTGACTGGTTGAGCACGAACTCCAGCTCACGGGCGCGGTACGCCGGGTTGATGTTCACCAGGATCGCGCCGATCTTCGCGGTCGCGTACTGGGTGAGCGTCCATTCGGCGCAGTTCGGCGCCCAAATGCCGACCCGGTCCCCCTTGGCGATGCCCATCTCGAGCAATCCGAGGGCGAGCGAGTCCACGTCAGCCGCGAGTTCGGCATACGTCCACCGACGCCCGGCCGACCGGTCCACCAGCGCCTGGCGGTCGCCGAACGCCCGTACCGTGGCGTCGAAGTTGCCGCCGATCGTGTCGCCCAGCAGCGGCGTCGCGGATTCTCCTGACGAGTAACTAAGTGCGGCCGACATGACCCGCTCACCTCCAAGCCTGGTTTTACCTGGCATTCCATCCCTAGTCCAGCATGGCACGGTTTTACCGGTAAACCTTTATCGGCGACTTGTCATCATGCGATCATCGCCGGGGCGGATAATAGCCTTAATACATTGGGCGGTCCTGGTCATACCCGGCGGGACCGTGGAGGGTGAAACATGCAACTCCGACTGCTAAATGTGGCAGTAGACGGCGGGGACCTGCGAGTGCTCCTGTGGGGTACAGGCAAACGCGTAGCGGTCGCCGTACACGGAATTACGGCCTCTGGCATGGCCTGGCAGGGGGTCGCGCGACATATGCCGTCCGACTGGACGCTGGCCGCGCCTGACCTGCGCGGTCGCGGCCACAGCCGCGACCTGCCCGGCCCGTACGGCCTGGACAGGCACGCTAGCGACGTGGCGGCGGTGCTGCGTCATTTCGGCGGACGACCGGTGCTCGCGGGGCATTCGATGGGCGCGTACGTCGCGCTGCTCGCCCGCGACGCGCACCCGGAACTGGTGCGCCGGCTCGTCCTGGTAGACGGCGGGCTCCCGCTGCCGGTGCCGGAGGGCATCGACCTCGACGCCGTGCTCGATGCGACCCTAGGCCCGGCCATTGCCCGGCTGGAGCAGACGTTCCCGAGCACCGAGGCGTACCTGGATTTCTGGCGGGGCCACCCGGCGCTGGCCGGTCACTGGACCTCCGATGT